>JAYVEZ010000233.1:0-13573 GCA_043773645.1 Cytophagales bacterium | reverse complement strand
GACATCGGTGTTGCCACCAGTGGCATTGCCGGACCCGGTGGCGCCACACCCGATAAACCGGTCGGCACGGTGTGGATTGCATACTCAGACAAATACCATACCGTGACAAAAAAATTACAGCTCAGCAAAGACCGGATGATCAATATCCGGATGGCATCCGCCCTGGTGTTGAACCTTATTCGCGTCAGCGTACCGAAGTAGTTTTGCAATCGTTGTTCGTTGTTTGTTTTGGTTTTTTGAGGCGCGCAGTGTACTTATAATCAAGACGTTACATTTTAGAATATTGGGTGAATTATCATCCATTTCAATGACAAAGGTCATATGCTCTCATTGATTGGCATGCCACCTTAGGGGTTCTAAAGGCAACTGATCATGACTCCCCAGGATAATTTCTTCTCCGTTGAGCCGCAACGGTCCCACCTGCTCAACCAACTTTGGAAGCATCAATTTGAAAACGGTTTTATCTCGCGCGAAGCAATCAACATGCTGGCGATCGAGAATGACATATCGGAAATCGAAATCGAAGGTACTGTTTCGTTCTATCATTTTTTCCATCAACAGCCAGCCGGTAAGTTTACCATCTACCTGAACAACAGCATTATTTCCGAGCACAAAGGATATCAACGCATCAAAGAGGCCTTTGAGAAAGAAACTGGTGCTACCCTGGGCTCGGTTGACCGAACAGGAACATTTGGCTTGTTTGCAACACCTTGTATTGGGTTAAGTGACCAGGAACCTGCCGCGCTGATTAACTTCTATCCGTTTACGAATCTCAATTCGCAAAAAGTAAAAGAAATTGTTACAAACCTTCGGCATGGAAAGCTACCAAAAGACCTGTGTGATGAAGTGGCCGAACCCCTCCAATACTTGCCTCCCGATAACAAGACTGTTTTCTGTGCTCCATATTCTCCCGGAGAAGCGTTGGCGCATGCAATAAAACTTGGGCCTGAGGGCGTTATTGAACAACTTAGAATCTCCGAGTTGTCGGGCCGCGGTGGCGCCTTCTATCCCACCTGGCAAAAATGGGACGCCTGTCGCAAACAAGCGGCCCAACCCAAGTTTATCGTCTGCAACGCGGACGAAGGTGAGCCCGGGACTTTTAAAGATCGCTATCTACTCCATAAACAACCCGGCTCATTGCTGGAAGGAATGATCATCGCTGGATATTCCGTTAAAGCCGAATATGGAATTATCTATTTGAGGGGAGAATACTGGTGGCTCAAAGAAACGCTTGATGAAGCCATCCGTGGCTTTCATGAAAGGGGACTGCTGGGAAAAAATGTGGGTGGTGTTGAGGACTTCAATTTTGATATCCGAATTCAAATGGGAGCAGGAGCCTATGTATGCGGGGAAGAAACTGCCATGCTGGAATCCATGGAGGGAAAACGTGGTGAACCCCGCACAAAGTGGTTTTTTCCTGTAGAAAAGGGTTATCTCCAATATCCCACCATCATCAACAATGTTGAAACCATTTGTGCCGTAGCGCGCATTCTTGGAATCGGGATCCAGGACTACCTCTTGCGCGGAATCCCCGGCTCACCCGGAACAAAACTGATCAGCATCTCCGGAGATTGTCATAAACCCGGCATCTACGAAATTGAGTGGGGCATGACGGTAGCGGAAATCCTCGAACAATGTGAAGCGGTGGATCCGTATTACATACAGTTCAGCGGACCCTCTGGCGAGTGCATTTCCATCAAAGAAAAATACCGCCGCATTTCCATGATTGACCTGATGTCCCATACTGATATTCGCTGTGGCGGGTCGCTGATGATCTTCAACCACCAGCGTGACATCGTCAACATCCTGATGAATTATTCCGAGTTCTTCAAGCACGAGTCTTGTGGTGTCTGCACACCCTGCAGGGCAGGCAACTTCATTATTCAGCGGAAGCTTGAGCGATTTCAACTGGGCCTGGCAGACCAAAATGACCTTGTGGACCTCAAGAATTGGGGAAGGATTTTAAAGACAACCAGTCGTTGTGGCCTCGGGAAGACAGCCTGCAACAGCGTCACCATGGCACTGGATAAATTCCAGGACTATTTCGCTCCGCGCTTTGTAAACTCGAATGGTGCTAATAAAAAATTTGATCTGGAATCAGCTGTAGCCGACTACGAAAAATATAAATCTTAAGCGCATGTCACGCCTTGTAAACATTTGGATCGATGGTGTCAGTTTCCAGGTGCCGGAAGGACAAAACCTGGTAGATGCCGCAAAAGATAACGGGATATTTATCCCCTCCCTCTGCTACTTTAAAAACACGGAGCCTCCGCTGGGCACCTGCCGCACTTGCACCTGCAAGATCAACGGGAAATATGGTCCGGCCTGCACGACTAAAGTGTATGAGGGTCTCAAGGTTGAAGTCACCACACCGGAACTGACCGATACGCGAAAGGCTTTGGTCGAAATGATGTTCGCAGAAGGAAATCATTTTTGCCCTTCGTGCGAGAAGAGCGGCAATTGCAACCTTCAGCACATGGGCTATGAACTGGGTGTCTCGTCTTCCCGCTTCCCGCACATTTTTAAGGACCGCCTGATTGACTACAATCCGAAGAGGATGGTCATGGAACACAACCGGTGCATCAAATGCAAACGCTGCGTGGAAGAAGTGCGTACCACCGATGGCAAACGGGTCTTCACCTATATCAACCGCGGAAATGAAACACAGGTTGGAATTGATTACGAGCAGGAATCCAGGCTGAGCGATGAACAAGCCGAACATGCAATGAATCTTTGCCCTACAGGCGCCATCATTGTGCGCGGCAAGAACTTCTTAAAGCCATTTGGCGATCGTCAATTCGACCTTGCTTCTTCCCAGGTAGACTTCAAAAGGCTGATGAAGAAAAAGGCGATGTCTGACACGATGGACAAGAAGATCATTGCTACCGTTTCTCTGGCCGGATGCTTTGGTTGCCACATGTCATTGCTGGACATCGACACGGAAATCCTTGACGTGGTCGACCTGGTGGCCTTCAACAAGTCGCCACTCACAGACATCAAGAAATTTACCACCCGCTGCCACCTGGGATTGGTGGAAGGTGGCTGTGGAAATTCCGAAAACATTGAGACACTAAAAGAGTTCCGCAAGATGTGTGACATTCTCGTGGTGGTGGGCGAATGTGCGGTCTGGGGTGGACTCCCCGCCATGCGCAATACCATCCCGTTGGGTGAATGCCTGGAAGAAGCATACATGAACAGCGTAACCAACGAACCGGGGGGGATCGGTGTGCCCTATCATGAAGACCTTCCCAAGATTCTTGACCGGATCTATGGCTGTTCTGAAATTGTGAAAGTCGATTATGTCATTCCGGGATGCCCCCCTTCGGCAAGCCACATCTGGAAGGTGATCAAGAATCTATTGTGGGGTGAAGAGTATTCAATTCTGTATTCTGAATTTAAGTACGACTAGTCATGAGCCAAAAAATAACCATCGATCCAGTGACCCGGGTGGAAGGGCATGGACGCGTTACCATTCACCTCGATGAATATGGAAAAGTAGAGGATTCTTTCTTCCACATTGTTGAGTTCAGGGGGTTTGAACGTTTCATTCAGGGACACCCCTATTGGGAAGCCCCCATTTTGGTGCAACGCTTGTGTGGTATTTGTCCTGTAAGCCATCACCTGGCGGCGGCCAAGGCCATCGATCAACTGGTGGGCATCGATCCGAAAGACCTGACACCTTCAGCGAGCAAACTGAGAAAACTGATGCATTATGGGCAGATTTTCCAATCCCATGCTTTGCACTTCTTCTACCTGGCTTCTCCCGATCTTCTTTTTGGAATGGATGCACCCGTAGAGAAAAGAAATGTGTTCGCTGTAGCCATCGAAAACAAGGAATTGGCCAAAAAAGGAATCCTGATGCGAAAATTTGGCCAGGAGATTATCAAAGCCATCGGCGGTAAGAGAATCCACGGTGTTGCAGCCGTTCCCGGAGGAATGCACAAGACACTCGACCCTGGTGAACGCACTTATTTTCTCAATGGAAAAGATATACCCAATATCGACACCATGATTGAGTGGTCGAAAGAAACGATTGAGTTTATGAAGGGTTACCATGAGAAACATAAATTGCTGCTGGATACATTCGCCGAATTTCCTTCGGGCCACCTCGGTATGGTGGATGCAAAAGGCAACCTCGAACTGTACCATGGCAACTTAAGGGCCATTGATAGCCAAGGCAACATCACTTTGAATGATGTGCCGACTGACGACTACCAGCGTTATTTCTCAGAAGCCATTGAGCGCTGGTCATATATGAAGTTCCCCTATCTCACCAGCTTAGGTCGGGAGAAAGGTTGGAATCGGGTTGGACCGCTGGCGAGAATTAATATTTGTGATGCTATACCTACTCCCCTGGCAGAAAAGGAGCGGCAGGAGTTTGTTGCTTTCACCGGAAAAAAAGTCAACAACAGTACGATGTACTCCCATTGGGCCAGGCTCATAGAAATTTTACACTGCGCAGAAGAGATCAAGACACTGCTTGAAGATGAGGAAATCATGGGATCGGATTTGGTGCGCGAAGGCAAACCCAGACTGGAAGGGATCGGAATCATCGAAGCTCCACGCGGTACCCTCACCCACCATTATCAGGTCGACGAGAAAGGAATGATTACACGCTGCAACCTGATTGTATCCACCACCCACAATAACCAGGCAATGAACCAGGCTGTGAAGTGGGTGGCCAATAATGTGATCAGCCAGAAAGGCACCATCACGGATGGAATGCTCAACCAGGTGGAGGTAGCCATTCGCGCTTACGATCCATGCCTGAGTTGCGCCACGCAGGCACTGGGCCAGATGGCGCTGAAAGTTGAAATGTTCAATTACAAAGGGGACCTAATCGATGAACGGATCAAAAACGGATGACAAGGTCCTCCTCATCGGCATTGGCAACAGCAGCCGGAGCGATGACGCGCTGGGGTGGCTGTTTGCGGACCAAATCGCCGGGCTAATCGGCTTTGATGTTGAGTACCGGTATCAACTACAAATTGAAGATGCCCAAATGGTCAGTGAGCATGATACGGTTATTTTTGTAGATGCTTCCCGCGAGAAATTTGAATCTGGATTTTCATTTGGTCCCTGCAAACCTGTCAATTCATTTTCATTCTCAACCCATCGTGTTGAACCGGGTTCTCTTCTTTGGCTCTCCCGTGAACTGTATGGCAAATTGCCACTCACTTTCGTTATGGCCATTGAGGGTACCGACTGGGAATTGCATGAGGGCCTCAGCCCCAGCGCTCAGCAAAATTTTGACCGCTCCATCCGTTTCTTCAAGAAATGGCTCAGGTTGTCGGAACAACTTCGTGTCAGGAAGCAACAGAAAGATTCGGTTGCATCTTAAAATTCTGAAGCCCTCCAACTCTTTCAAAACCTTCTCTTTTCTACCCCACCAAGGTCTTTCTGGATGGAAAGACCCATATGCATGTTAAGCTGCCCTCACCTGGAGGCCCACGCCTTACAATGTCACACCTTAAAATAAATCTCCCATGGTGGAATGAAAGAGATGCCCCGATTGTCCAATGGTTGTTAGCTGCATGTGGCCGTCTCCTCCTTTTATGTAAAAGCCAGGAAAAGAATTTTAAGCTTATTAACTTTGTCGCTCTTTGTGTCCACACGCTTACCATTAACTCACTTTACATTTGATCATGAAAAAGAAAAATCTCATCAGTCTCTCAGTTGCCTTCGCCTTTTTGAGTCTTGCTACGTCAGGGCTATTGCTCTACATCGGGAAAAAACCCAAGCCAGTGGAAACCATCCACGTGATTTTTGGACTCACCTTTCTTGGCTTTGTTATTTTTCACATCATCAATAACTGGTCCTCACTTGTCAGCTACAGCAAAGAGGCAACCGGGAGTAAGATCAAAAAAGAGTTCTTCATCGTCCTGGGCGGTTGCACCATTGTTTTGTTGGGAGCCGGATTTATGCTTCCACCCTTCGAACCCATCGCAGAAGCCGGCAAAGCATTGTTCAGGGGCGGCGAACGCAGGGAAAAACCCCTGCGCATCACTTTTGAAGGAGTGACGACCAACATGGATGTTCAGGGAACGGGCATATCCATTATCCTTCAGAAGAGCAATAAGGTGGCTTTGCCGGTGATCACCGTCTGGGTCGAAGATTCAACCCATCAATTCGTGGAAAATCTGTTTGTTCCCGCCAAGGTGGCAAGCGTCGAAGGAGATGAGGACATTCGCGAGGCCATTGCTGAAGGAGAAATTGAAATGAAAGACCTCACCCCTGCCCTCCTGCCAGCCTGGAATGCGAAAGCCAAGTCCTTTGCACCCAATTTTGACAAAGCAACTCCGATGGAAAGTTTTGTGCTGAACACGAAAACTTCTGCCACCGGAAAATATACCATCTACCTTGAAATCAAAGGTGATGAGAAGACGGAGGTTTATGAAGCAGCAATTGATACAGCGCGAGGCGATGCATTTAAATTGAAATCAAAGGGTGGTTCTCTTCTGGAGAGGGCCCTGGTTGAAATTCAGTAGTATGAAGTCGTTGCCGGCCCGATAGGGGCTTCCTGTTTGTAGAAACCAGATTGGCTTGATTAAAATAAAGCTCCGTAGGAGAGACCTGTTATTGAACAGTTGGTCAGGCCGCTCCTACGGAGCTCATTCCATAACCATCAGCGCCTTTCTACAAACAGCTGGCTCCGCTGGAGCCAAACACAAACCCACCGGATGTTTCACTTCAGTCCGGTCGGCATGGCCGTTCTTAGCAATCTCATGATGAGATCTACTCAAGAGCTCCAACAGCGCGATCTGTTTTCAGCAAGTGGATCAGCAGCCACCAAAGAACCAAGTATTCATTTATTGCCCTCCAATCAGTTCATTGTGTAAATGATGAAGAATAAAAATATCTTTGAGAACCAAATCCTTTCACCCATGACTCTACACCTTCGTTCATCCCGATTCATTCTGCTTGTAGTCGGCCTTCTCACATCGGAAGTGACATTCGCCCAGCCCAACCAACAACTCACCCATGATATCTTCAAGGAACTGATAGAAATCAATACAACCAACTCCGTCGGCAATACAACGAAAGCAGCGGAAGCCATGGCCGCCAGGCTCCGCGCAGCAGGGTTTTCCGACAAAGACATTTTTATAGGGGGACCGGATCCGAGAAAAGGAAATCTGGTGGCAACACTTCGCGGGAGCGGAAAAAGAAAGCCTCTCTTGCTGCTGGCACACCTTGACGTGGTGGAAGCCCTCCGCGGTGACTGGACAACGGATCCATTTAAATTCGAGGAGATCGACGGATTTTACTATGCCCGCGGTGCCAGCGACGACAAAGCCATGGCAGCCATATTCGTCGCCAACCTGATCCGGTTCAAACAAGAAGGTTTCGTTCCCGACCGCGACATCATCATGGCGCTTACGGCCGATGAAGAAGGCGGCGATTTTAACGGTGTAGATTGGTTGCTGAAAAATCACCACGACCTGATCAATGCCGAGTATGCCCTGAATGAAGGAGGACGTGGCGCTGAAATGGATGGTAAGAAAATAATGAACAATGTCCAGCTGAGTGAGAAAGTCTTTCAAAGCTTCCGGCTGGAAGTGAAAAACCGTGGAGGACACAGTTCGCAACCTCGCAAGGACAATGCCATTTATCGAATTGCCAAGGCCCTGGATAACCTGGCAAAATTTGATTTCCCTGTAAACCTCAACGAAGGAACGCGCGTGTTCTTCGAACGCTCATCAAAAATTGAAACAGGACAACTTGCAGACGACATGAAGGGCATTCTGCTTACGCCTCCGCCGGCAGATGTTCTGGCACGTCTTTCCGTTTTTCCGAATTACAATGCCATGCTGCGCACCACCTGTGTGGCCACGATGATCAACGGAGGTCATGCGGAAAATGCGTTGCCTCAAACTGCCACGGCCGTTGTCAACTGTCGAATTTTACCGGGAGAAGATCCTGAGAAGATCAGAGAAACATTGGTGGGAGTTTTTGCGGACAATACAGTCTCGGTTACCGCCATCAAACCCGCCAAGCCAAGTCCACCTTCTCCTATGAACAAAGATGTATTTGGTCCCATTGAGAAAGTCACGCAGGAAATGTGGCCAGGCATTCCCGTGGTTCCCACCATGTCTACCGGAGCCACCGATGGAGCGTATCTGCGCAAGGATGGAATACCCACCTACGGTGTGTCAGGAATATTTGGTGACATTACCGATGTACGTGCCCATGGTAAAGATGAACGCATCGGCATCAAGGCTTTTTATGAGGGACAGGAGTTTTTGTACAGGCTTACGAAGGAAATGTCGGCGAAGACGAGTGTGAAGAGGGATTATTAGGAATGTGTTGAAGTACTGAGGTGTTGAAGTGTTCATGTTCGCTATCATCTGCCAACGTCAACACTTCAACACGTAAACACGCTACTCATACTTCAATGAATCCACAGGATTTGATCGTGCCGTCTTAAGGGATTAGAATGGTACTGTTAAGAACACAACACCTAGTTTCCAAATAAATCTTCTTTTAGCTTTGCCCGCACCAAATAATTTTGAGTCTCTGTCATACTTTTGAATCAGATCCCCCTCGATTTCTTCAATCAAATGCTCAGGGCTAAACCATCTGAGTAGCCGAAACGCAACAGGTAATCCATTTCTACTCATATTTCAAAGAATCCACCGGATTTGCATGAGCAGCATGGATGGTTTGAAAACTCACTGTCAGAAAAGCAACAAGAAGAATGATCACCATCGGTATTACAAAGACCCAGCCCGTAAGGGTAAACCTCACAGCATAGTGAGACAACCATTCATTCATGGCCAGGTAAGCAATTGGCAAAGCAATGAATGACGCTATACCCACAAGAAAAACAAAATCCTGGGATAACAAGCGGGTAATCCTACCAACCGATGCACCCAAAATCTTGCGAATACTGATTTCCTTTCTTCGCTGGGTGATTGTGAATGAACTAAGGCCGAATAAACCGAGACAAGCGATCAATAACGCCAGGATACAAAAAACAGCAATCACCCTGCCAAATTGAAGGTCTGGGCCATATTGTTGGCGATAGGTTTCATCCAGGAAAAAGTAATCGAAGGGATATTCAGGAAATCGCTTATTCCATGTCTGTCTCGCCATCTCCAATGCTTCTGAAATCCGTCCCTCCTTCACTTTTAATGAAAAATAATCCGCTTTGTTGTCGTACCAGAAAACCATGGGAATATTTTTCTCTTTAGGAGATCTTTGATAAAAGTTCTTAACCACACCAATAATTTTTTTATCCTCGTTATAAAACAAAATTTCCGACCCTACCGCTTCTTCTGCACTTTGAAACCCCAGCGCGCGCATGGCTTCTTCATTGATGATGAGGCCAAACTCTCTCCCGTGGGGTCCTTCAAAATTGCGTCCGGCAGCCAGGTCAATTTTGAACATGGGGATAAAATTCTCATCGAATGCATTGATGTAGTACAGGAACCCTTTTTCACTCTTCTCCTGTCCCAGCCGGAGCACATTGCCCGTTGTCGATAACTCACCCAAGCCCAGGCCTGGCAATGTGCCGGATTGTGTAACCATCTCCACCGAACTGTGCAATAAAAGTTCATTCTTAAGCTCCCTTGCCTTTACCTTAAAAAGGGAATCAGATTCGATGGGAGGTGCGCGCAAGACCAGGGTTTGATCCACCGACAGCCCCAGGTTGTATTTTTGGAGGTAATCGATCTGAAAATAGACAGCACAGAGACAAACTATTAATATCACGGTGGTTGCAAATTGAAAAACAACGAGGCCTTTTCTCAGCCATTGTCCGTGGGAAGAGGAGATGAATTTTCCCTTCAGCACCAACACCGGCCTAAATGATGAAAGTATAAATGCGGGGTACAATCCGGCCAACAGTGATCCAGTCACAGTTAAACCCAAAAGCCAATACCAGAATCCAGGAATTACAAAAATGTCCAATGAAACGGGTTGACCCGTTAGGTCTACAAAAAGCGGCAAGCTGATATAAATTAGTAATAGGCACATCACCCCTGCCGCGACGGTAATTATGATTGACTCCGATAGAAATTGAAAAATGAGCTGAAACCGGAATGAGCCCATTACTTTTCGAATACCCACTTCCCGCGCACGTTCGGTGGCCCGGGCGGTTGAAAGATTGATGTAATTAATCCAGGCAATGAAAAGTATAAAGGATGCGATGATCATGAGGAAAAAAACCGATTGGGCACTCCCGTTCGTCTCCATATCGAATGACTTGTTCGAATGAAGGTGAATATCTTTCATTGGTTCGCACACGATGACATCGTCGCCAATTCTATCTGCCAATTCAATTGAATAGGCTTTCAGCTTTTCGTTAAAATCGGTCAAATCCATGGGCGGCGTCATGAGCAAATAGGTGTACTCATTGTTGCCATTAAAGGCCTCATCCTTGTAGCCCCACAGTTTGTTCATGGTGGAATGCGACACCAAAAAATCAAATTTGAAATGCGTGTTGGGAGGAAGGTCTGAAAGTACCGCGGTGATCGTGAATGGGGATCCCGCCATATCAATCGTTTCCCCCACAACATTCGCGCGACCAAAATATTTTTGCGCAATTGATTTGGTAACAATCATCTGAAATGGAGTTGTCAATTCAGCCTTTCCGTGAAGAACCGTTAAGGTAAAGACTTTAAAAACAGCGGGGTCGGCAAAATAAATTCGGTGCTCATAAAATTTTTTCGTTCCCTTTTTCACTACCCGGTTTCCAACGGAATATAAACGGGTGAAGTCCAGTACTTCAGGAAATTTCTCTTTCAAAAGTTGCCCCATGGGTGCATACATCTCACAATCAGAAACAACAAATTCAGAGCCCTTGTAAATGTCAAGGGTCACCCTGCTAATAATTTCTGAATTCTCATGGAAATTCTCATAACTCCGTTCAAATTGAACGTAATGAACGATCAATAGAAACGCTGCCATCCCAATGGCCAGCCCAGTTATATTGATAAATGAAAACGTCTTATGCTTTGCCAGGTGGCGATAGGCGATTATGAAGTAGTTTCGAACCATAAATAGCTGGTCAAATTCAATCCCTTGCCGATTCCGCAATATGATCCCTGGCCTAAAAAACCTTACCACATTCCATATCAATCTTCTCCTTGCCTTTCGCTCCCCCAGGCTCTTCGCATCAATGTTAAATTTCTGAACAAGGTTCCCCTCGATTTCTTCACACAACTGTTCCGGACAAAAGCTCCGAAGCAGCTTAAAAGCAAATCTGCCAGGTCGTCCGTCATTCATACTTCAACGCCTCAGCCGGCTTGGTCAATGCTGCTTTGAATGTTTGAGAGCTTACCGAGACAAAAGCAATCAATGTTACTACGCCGCCAGCAAGCAGGAAAATGAAAGGGCTTATGGCGATCCGGTAGGGAAAGGTCTGAAGCCACCGTTCCATTACCCACCAGGCGAGGGGCCATGCAACCAGGTTGGCAAGAATTACAGGCTGCAAGAAACTTCTCGATAACAAGATCACAATTCCGGGCACGGTTGATCCCAACACCTTCCTGATGCCGATCTCCTTGGTTCGTTGCAAGGCCATGAAGGATGCAAGTCCAAACAGGCCGAGGGAGGCAATGAAAATAGCGAGTGCTGTAAACAATGTGAACACCTGTCCGAATCGGTCGTCCTTTTCGTATTGCTTGTTGAAGAACTGGTCAAGGAAGAAATAGTCAAAGGGATTGCCAGGAAAAAAGGTTTTCCAGGGACCTTCCAATGCGCCGAGGACTTCCTTATAATTCTCCATCTCAACCTTCAGCGTGTAGAACCCCGTGGATGTCGTAAGACGGAAGACCAATGGGGCCACTTTATTTTTCAGTGACATCTGGTGGAAATTCTCCAATACACCAATGATCTCCACGGTGTCCCCACCATCATTCAGACGTTCACCAAGGGCTGACGCCGGATCCTTGAAATCCAACGCTTCCATCATGGCTCGGTTGATGACAACCCTGTTCTCATCGTCGGGAAAATTCCGGTCAAATCCCCTTCCAGCTACAACGTTGATATCAAAAGATGGAACAAAATCATAGTCAATTCCAAGGTGTGATTCTGTGATGCCACTTCGTTGGGTACCGGATAAGCGTCTTACACCCTGGGTCCAATAAATCTCATCACCGGGAACGTTGGAAACAGCAGTCATGCTTTTGACACCCGGGATCCTGAGTACTTCATTTCTAAAACTTTCAAGCTTCTTGTTGTATAAAGAATCGGTCACACCAGGGCCTTTAAGAACAAGAGTTTTATCAATGGTAAATCCAAGGTCCTGAACCTTCATGTATTGAAGTTGCTGGTACACGATGATGGATCCGCTGATCAGAAATACAGAGGCAACAAACTGGAAAATCACCAGGAATCTTCTTAACAGATTGCCACCCGATGAGCGCATAATCTTGCCCTTCAAAACCGAAACAGGTTTGAATGAGGAAAGAATGATGGCTGGATAAAAACCGGAAACTACAGCGCCCGTCACGAGTAAAAGGCCGAGCAACTTCCAAAAGTCCGGGGCATACATGAAATCAATTGGGATTTTCCATCCTGACAAATCAGAAAATGGAGACCACAACAGGCGAACGGTGAGAATTGCCAGGATGGCGGCTGAGAGGTTGAGGATAAAGGACTCCGTTAGAAATTGACCAACCAACTGCGACCTGAATGCCCCCATCACTTTTCTTACTCCTACTTCATTTGCGCGACTGAATGAGCGCGCGGTAGCCAGGTTCACATAATTTACCCACGCAATCACAAGGATGAAGATTGCGATAATGCTCAGGGCATATACCGAGTCGCCATCCCGTTGTTGTGCCGGCTGTGCTTCATATAGCAGGTGAGAATAGAGGTGAATGTCTGTCAGCGGTTTGAGAATAAATTCTTCTTTTTCGTCGCCACGGTCCCATTCCTCTTTACGTGTCTTGAGCAGCCATGCATCCCACTTCGATTGAAGTTGGTTCACATCCGTGTTTGGTTTGAGCAGCACAAACGTGTAGAAGTCATACCACCCCCAGGAAGTTTCCGAGTTGTTTTGTGTTTCCCTGTTGAGCGTTGCGTACGATAAGAGGAAATCAAACTTGATGTGTGAATTTTCTGGTACATCCCGCATCACACCTGTTATTTCATATACGGCTCGGGCATTTCGTTTGATTCGCTTGCCGATGGGGTCTTCCTGTCCAAAATACTTTTTCGCTGCCCGCTCAGAAATTACGGCTTTATCAACTCCTTCGAGGGCCGTAACCGGATTGCCCTTGACAAGTTCAAAATTGAAAACCTTGAAGACCGCCGGATCAGTAAACTGCATCTTCTGTTCATAGAAAGAAATCAATTCGCCGTCGGGTCTCTCGTAAGACATTACTCCGTTTCTCGGGTAGAATCTTGTGAACTCCTCCACTTCGGGAAAGTTGTCCTTAATGGCGCGGCCGGCGGCTGGAACCGCCACGGCACTTTCAAAATTCAGCTTGCCACTGCGCCAACCATTATACTGGATGCGGTAAATATCTTGTGCGCGGGTGTGAAACGAGTCGAAACTCTTCTCATATTTTACATACTGGAATATAAGGAGGCTGGCAGCCATCCCAATCGCAAGACCGATGATGTT
>JAYVEZ010000232.1:0-4435 GCA_043773645.1 Cytophagales bacterium | reverse complement strand
GTATTTGCTCTTCCAGTTGTAATACGTCGGCGGGCTGATCCCGTGCGCACGGCACACGTCCGCCACTTTCATCCCCGCATCGGCTTCCTTGAGGATCGCTACGATCTGGCTCTCCGTGAATCGGCTCTTTTTCATCGCTTTGCTTCGGTTGTTCCAACCCGCAACCTCTACTGTTGTTCTGTCTCATGCACGGGGAAGCTTACAAAAGCACCCACTGTATCGAACGTATTCTCATGAAATTCTTCACTCGACATTCCAACGGACGAGAGTAATTAGGTCAAATCAAAGTCACAGGCCACCAATCGGTCTTAAGCTTTCTAGATTCACACCATCTACGGAATCGCTGGGAAACAATAAGGAACGGTTCGCGCGTATGTCGGGGTCCCCATCCAAGATGCTCATGAGTCACTGCGACATCAACATTGCCTAATACCTTAACTGACTCCTCCTTAAAACATAATTGCGGCGGAAAGCACAAATCCTCAAGCACGCAGCTCTTACTCTCAGTAGGATGGAAGTCCTCACCTTTCTCATCAATGAGCCGATTCTCCATTGGAGGCAGTTTCACGTCGCTCCACACCTCCCAAAGCTGCTCCATCGGTGGAAGTTTTCCATCGACGATAATCGGGCGATAACTCAGGCCATTAAAGTCTTGCGAGCTAATTTCATTCTTTAACTTATCGGTGCATGATGGAATTCCAGAAATAAGCACTCGGCCAAACGATCGCTTTAATATTTTCGCACGAGCAACACACAATGTTCCATCGGTCATGTGCCTTCCAGCACTAGCAATCAAATGCCTCGGAGAGCACACCAACAATTTTACAGTATTAATATCCTTTTCTTCAAATATCCTTTTACACTGAATCCCAAAATGAGATGCGTCTTCCATATCGCGAGGTGGACAACGTTTCAGATATGGTTCCTTTCCGCATTCTTTCAAGAATTGAAGGATATCATGAAGAACCGGCGAATTCCGCTCCGCTTCTACACGGAAGCCTAACCCATTGGGGTTCTGGAATTGAGGCCAGCGCGCTATCGCCTTTCCGTAATCGCCAACTCGTAACTCGTCTGAACGGCCAGATATAGATGGCTCCGGAAAAAGCACGAATGATATAGACTCTCTCATGGAATAATGCCAGTGCTTTGAAACCAAGCACGAGCCGCCTTTGCATCGGTGGCAAGATTCTTTTCCTGATAGAACTGTATAACCCAGTTTGCCTTTTCTACATCGGGAAGATCTCTAAATGCAGCACTCTTCAACTTCTTATTCATCGCATTGTATATCGTTCGATGCACATTTCTGTCAAGCACATGGCCCGGAACCAGATTTGCATTGAATGCTCGTCCGCCTTCATTGAATAGTTCTATCAGTTTTTCTGGAACGATATGATGCACTTCTACGCCGTCGGGAACATATTTACCTTTTTTAATATTTTCTCCAAAGTATGTGCTATTCCAATCACGAACAGTGGGCACGTTTTCGATGTTTGAAATTTTACCATTTGAGAAATCTATAAGTATTTTATCGCTAACCTCCTTTCCACATTCCCTCCAGTTCATCTCGGCGATTCCGTGTTTTCCCAGAAGCTCGTTCTTTGTCTCAATGAGGGCTTCGAAGCGCTTTTCGGCCAAGGCACCTTCTTCTCTGCCAAGTTTATAGGCCTTTTGAACGAAAGTGGAGAATATCTTCGCCTTTTCCGGGCAATCGTTATGCACCCACACACCGGCCTTTCCCACGAAATAGGTGTGGAAGTCGGCTACCTCGAAATTATGGGTCGTGAACATCTTGCCCGCTGGCGCAGTTTGGGCAGTTTTTGATACGATTGTCGCGGTGCGCCCATCCGCCAGTGCGAGTAAATCTCCCAGCCGCAGTCCAGCCGCTGATATAAAACCGGGTTGTGGCCGATTGCAAACCCAGAACGGATGCGGCGCCGTGACGCGCAACGTCTCAGTGAGCGGGAACGAACGCGCAGCTCCTCCGGAGGCAGGTGGACCTCGCACAACGTAGATAAGATTGTAGATTGCGGTGGGATGCGTGACAAACGTCGCCACAACCGGTCTCCATCCCTCCTCGTGCGTGAATTCATCACGCGACCAGACCTCATCTGAGTCCGCATGGATGTCCTCTATGTTTTTTAGACCAGACTTTGCAAGCACCTTTGTGCCAGGCATGAAACACATCTTCGTTTTTCCAAGCCCTTCACGCAGGGTTGTCAATGCAGTCCTACTTTCAACGGAAAGTTCATTGAACAAAGGATTTTTGAGAAGTTCTTCAAGTAAAGCGCCTTTGTCGGCTTTCGCAAGTTCACCAGTTTTGGCAAACGGTAACAAAAGACTTCCAATCTCAAAAGTGGCCCTACCAGCCATATACCCTCTTTCTCCATCGGAGGCGTTCTTGAAATCGTTCAACAAATGAGTGAGCAATTCCCCCCCTATTTCCCAAAGCTTTCGATGAAACGCATCAGCTCTCGAAATGTCCTGACTTTGCAAATATGAGTCATTCCCAGTCATCAAAGCTACTATTAAGTCTTGAAATGCTCCTGCTTCGCTTTTAACTAAAATGGCTACATTTTTCACCACGTTTGCCGTCTGCTTTGCCTTTGCCTCAAGGGCATTTATGCCTGTAAATTCTGCAACCTTCCATTCCAGCTGCAAATCTTTTTTGAGAGCCTCTTTGTTGCCGACAAGGGAGTCAAAAACCGCCTTACACTCTATCCCAAACAATGCAATTCCGCCTGCCGAAACACTAACCGCTCCCTTTACCAATCCGAATGCACCACATACCATATCCATTCCTCCAGCGCCGAATCCTTTGAAAAAACCTACCACGAAACCGTAATCCCGGCAGGCTGCACGCATTTTTGCTTCGTCGCTCATTTTAACAGGTGTTTCACTATTCTGGACGAAAAATTGAATAATAGGATGCCCCTTATCATCAGCTGCGACTTTTATAGACCCAATATAATCTGTCATTATGGCTATACGCCCATTGACAAGTTGGAAAATGGCTTCATGCCCGTTTATAATGATAGATGTTTGCTTATCAGTAGGAAAACCCGTAGCTATTAAGACATATGGTTGTTCTTCTGTTTCAGATTGCTCAATTGGGTATGGGGTTCCTGCAAACGGTGTAGCCGTTGCACCTGTCTGGCCTGTTGCAGGATTGTCCTGATTGCCATTATTTTGTGTCGGAAGGCCGTTCGGCGCATTTGCTGGCAAAAAAACACGCGAACCACCCGTAAACACAGCACTGGTCTGTGCTGTCTCGGTCAGGATCAACGAGACTGGTGTTGCGTTGTCACCCGCAAGCAAAGTCGCCTTCACTGTGCCACGCTTCTCAGGTGACAATAGTTCAGTGCCCCCCAGCGTGACTTGGATTGTCTGACCATTGTTCAGGCCTGTGAAAATGGAACTTCCGGCAATGGTTTCCACCAACGTGATCCCGGTCACTTCTTCAGAATCTGTCTTGTATGCCATCGCTATTGTGTTGGGCGAGGATGGATCTAAGATAGGTTCTGGTAGACTAAGAGTAATAGAAAAGGATGAAGAGCCAAAAAGTGATGGTGCTTGACTGTCACCAGAGTCGATTACACCTATTTCTACATTCCAGTCATGATAACCAGGAATTCCATTGATCTTATCTCTCGCTGTAAAATGTAAGAAGTTATTTCCCTCAGTGAGTGGGACATTTTGGATGGTTTGCTCGAAAAAGCCGGAATATGGGTATGGGCGCGTGACAGAATTAGATTCACCTTTGAATGCTGCCAGAGCGATCGTTGTAAATGGAGCATCGGCATTGTTCACCGTAACTTCCATAATTTCGATTTTTCCGTTGTCGCCGGATATAGCGTCACAAAATGCAGAGGTAATCGAACCGGACACAGCTATATCGCCGTATAATAATCCATCTGCACTAAACCGTAGGTTTTTCAAATGACACGTACCAACATCTACTTTTGGAGATGGAGTAGAAACGATCACATCGTCTGCTGTAGGCGAAGTAGCACCATCAGGTTGGATCGCACGGAATTCAAACCGTAACGGCAGTGTGTTAATGGTGGTATCTACAGTGCCGCCTGAACCATCTCCTCCACTGTTGCCGAATGTATAGGTGAGCTTCCAGTCTCCCGGTTTGGCGTTATCGAGTCCTTCCACAAAAACCCGCGTATTGTCCTTGGAGGAGTCCAACATAATATCCATACCAATAATGGATGTTTTCGCCAGTGCGCTACCAAACTCGTCAAACACGCGGTATCCGACAGGAATGTGAAAAGTAAGAGTGCCAGGGGCCGTATTGCCCTTCTTATCAAGACCGAGGTCCATCATCACTATATCATCATCATCTGGCCCGATAACCTCATCGTCATTGTCTTTGGGTGGCGGGTCCTCAGGATTTACAGCCATCCTGTTGTCATCATTGTCATTATTTGGA
>JAYVEZ010000231.1:0-5102 GCA_043773645.1 Cytophagales bacterium | reverse complement strand
GAGGCGACCTTGGCAAGCTCGTTTGCGTGAAAACTACATGAATTCAGGACAATCATCAACATGCCCCCACCTTGGAAGAGAAAACCCTTGGGATCAACACTAAAATTCATGCATAACCCTCCAAATGCCCAATGCCCAATGCCTAAATTCATATAACTTGCATCGATTGAACCAATATGAATTCACCACATACTCCAAATAAGCCTCGCATTGGGATTACCCTGGGAGACCTCAATGGCATTGGTCCTGAAGTTGTAATCAAAGCATTGTCAGACCCACGGTTGCTGAATGTAATAACTCCGGTGGTGTATGGTTCAACCCGTGTGTTGTCCTATTACCGCAAACTCATGGGGCTCGAAGAATTCAACTACAGCCAGGTTAAAACAAAAGGGCAATTCTTTCCCAAGGTGATCAATGTGGTTAATTGCTGGGAGGAAGAAGTCAGGATTACACCCGGTCAACCCGCCAGGGAATCAGGTCATGCTGCACTGATGAGCTTGAAGAGAGTGGTGGAAGATGTGAAAGAGGGTCTCATCGATGGTTTCGTTACCGCGCCGATCGACAAGAATACTATCTACAGCGAGGAGTTTCCTTTTCGCGGCCATACAGAGTATCTCACGCAAACATTCGATGCCACTGAAAGCCTCATGCTCATGGTGGGTGAGTCATTGAAAGTGGGTCTGGTAACAGAACATGTCCCCATAAAGGATATTTCCAAGCACATCACCCAGGAGCGTGTTGAGTTGAAAATCCGGTTGATGGAGCTTTCGCTCAAGAATGATTTTCAGATAGGCAAACCAAAAATTGCCGTGCTGGGTCTGAATCCTCACGCCGGTGATGAAGGCTTGATTGGAGAAGAGGAAAATACTGTCATTCGACCCGTCATCAACGATCTGAAAAGCAAAGGAAAACTCATCTTTGGTCCCTACCCTGCCGATGGCTTCTTCGCAACTGGACAACATCAAAAGTTTGATGGTGTATTGGCGATGTACCACGACCAGGGACTGATACCCTTCAAGTATATTGACTTTGAGAACGGCGTTAATTTTACGGCCGGTTTACCAACCGTCCGGACTTCCCCCGACCACGGTACTGCGTATGGCATTTCTGGAAAGAATCAGGCCGACGAACGTTCTTTGCGCCAAGCTATTTTCCTTGCAACGGATATCATAAAGAACCGTCAAGGCCTGTCCTGATATTTGATCGGTTCAGTTTGTGTAGCTTTAGAAATAAGGCGCAAGCATATGGATATTGTAACCATAAAGAAGCTGAATATCCTGATCCAGCTGGCGGAGGCCGACAAGCACTTTGCCACGTCGGAGAGGGAAATGATCTACCAGATAGCCCGGGAGCGCAAATTTCCAGAAGAAACGGTAGCAGATCTGATACGCAACCCCCAGCCGATCGACACGTTAGGCGCCCTCTCCCAGGAACAGAAGCTGGATTACCTGATGGCAGCCATAAGCCTCATCTTTGTAGACCAGAAAGTATTTGAGAGCGAGGTCATTTTCACAAGGAATATCGCTATCAAGCTGGGTTTCAAGAAAAATGTGGTTGACTATCTGGTGGAAAATTTTGAAAAAACCAGCCTGGAGGAATTAAAAAAGAAGGTGTTTTCCGAGTTTTTATAACAGATATCTTCAGAATAACTTAAAAAAATCGATCCAATGGGCTCAAAATGAGGCTATTCCAGTCGGAAAAATCAATTCCTTAGCCAGAATTGAATAAAATCTCCCTCAAATCCAGAAAATCCTGATAAATTTGCGCGCTTATTTTGAATGTAATGCGGGCCCACGACTTTCAGGTGAACATTGTTGGATTGAGTCAAAAAGCCCACCAATTCGAGTATGAATTTGGCGATGAGTTTTTCGAACATTATGGCGTAGCGCTGCTTGAAAGGGGTCGTTTTACGGCCCATGTTACGTTGGACAAAAGCGAAACCATGATTGAAGGAAGGTTTCTTGTTGAAGGAACCGCCCACCTTGTGTGCGACCGGAGCCTGGAGCCGTTTGATCATCCAATGAACATTGACCGGACGATCCGGTTCAAGTATGGACAGGAAGAAAAGGAATTGAGTGAAGAAATAGTGCTCATCAGCCGGGACAGATCCAGTTTGGATGTCGGGCAGTACCTATATGAATTAATCGGTGTAAGCATCCCCA
This sequence comes from Cytophagales bacterium, assembly GCA_043773645.1. Lineage (GTDB taxonomy): Bacteria > Bacteroidota > Bacteroidia > Cytophagales > Cyclobacteriaceae > ELB16-189. Next base: position 2,940 of record JAYVEZ010000231.1, on the reverse strand, counting down.
TGAAAAGGCTGCACCCAAAATTTCAGGATGATGACCTGGAGGAAAGTGATATACAATTGGTTTATTCTTCACCCATTGACAAAACAGAAAAAGAAGAAGATGCCATCGATCCACGATGGGAAAAATTGAAAAAGTTAAAATAAACCGTTATGCCAAATCCGAAACGAAAAACCTCAAAAACCCGCAGAGACAAGAGAAGAACGCATTACAAAGCCGTTCCCAAGCAATTTGCAGTCGACGCCACTACGGGTGAGCACCACCTGCCCCACCGTGCCTTTTGGCATGAAGGCAAACTATATTACAAAGGAAGCGTGGTGATGGAGAAAGAAATACAGGCGTAAGCAGGTATGGAATTTTTTCATTCTAAATGTACCCCATCAATATATTTTGAGGCTGGAAAAAATCAGCACAAACACATTGTGTAAACTTCGCCCGACTGGATAACAGCCGGGCCTTTGTTTTTTTTAGATACAACATGAATAAAATCCGAGCGGCCATCACTGGTGTAGGGGGTTACGTGCCCGACTACATTCTTACGAACAAGGAACTGGAAACGATGGTTGATACCAACGACGAGTGGATCACCTCACGCACCGGTATCAAAGAAAGAAGAATATTAAAAGGTGAAAACCAGGGCGTATCGGTGATGGGGATCGCAGCAGTGAAAGACATGCTGGCAAAAACGAAGACCGATCCGAAGGAAATTGATTTAATCATCTTCGCCACCGTTACTGCCGACATGACTTTCCCGGCAACAGCCAATATTGTCGCCACCGCGGTCGGCGCAACCAACGCATTCAGTTATGACCTGGGCGCAGCTTGTTCAGGTTTCCTCTTTGGACTCACTACGGGGGCAAGCTTCATACAGTCTGGCATGTACAAGAAGGTGGTGGTGATCGGGGGTGATAAGATGTCAGCCATTCTTGATTACACAGACCGAACAACCTGCATCATTTTTGGTGACGGTGCCGGATGCGTGTTGCTGGAGCCTACAACCGAAGACGTAGGTGTCATGGACTCCATCTTGAAAAGTGATGGAAATGGAGAAAGCTACCTTCACATGAAGGCAGGGGGCAGCCGTCAGCCCGCCACCCATGAGTCGGTGGACAAGCGAATGCATTTTGTCTATCAGGAAGGTTCGGCTGTATTTAAATTTGCCGTCACCAACATGGCCGACGTTGCCGCACAAATAGCAGAACGGAATCAGCTTACATCGAAAGATATTCAATGGCTTGTTCCGCACCAGGCCAACAAACGGATCATTGACGCCACCGCCAGCCGCGTAGGCATCACAGAAGATAAAGTCATGATGAACATTGCCCGGTACGGCAATACTACCGCTGGTACCATTCCACTATTGTTGTGGGACTACGAAAAGCAACTCAAGAAAGGGGACAACCTGATTTTGGCGGCTTTTGGTGGTGGCTTTACCTGGGGTGCCGTGTACCTGAAATGGGCCTACAACTCCCAATAACCTCATACCTGGGCTCGGATTCTCCGAAATCAGGGCATCCTGTTCGCCAGCGGGTACGACCGCTTTTCACTTGTAAATATTTAATTCATTAGTAACTTCACAACTCACTTTTTATGGCTACAATCTCGGATCTCAGCAAAGGAAATTACATTCGCTACAATGGCGAAATCATGCAAGTCGAAGAGTTACAACATCGGACACCGGGAAATCTTCGGGCATTCTATCAAATCAAAATGCGCAACCTTCGAAATGGCAAGCTGGCAGAAAACCGCTTCCGTCCGGGAGATTCTGTGGACTTGCTCCGCGTCGAAACAAAAGAATACCAGTTTCTGTACAATGATGGTGACAGCCTCGTGTGCATGGACAATGAAACCTTTGATCAGATCTATCTCGACAAAGTGTTGCTCGGGGACTCAGTGAATTACATCAAAGAAGGCGTGAAACTCATCATTGCCTTTGAAAACGGAACCAACCCCATTACCGCTGAAGCACCCAACCAGGTGGTGGTGAATATTACCTATACGGAACCGGGCGTTCAGGGTGATACAGCAACCAGGACCCTCAAGGCAGCAACCATCGAAACGGGAGCTGAAATCCGGGTGCCTCTTTTTATCAATACAGGAGACAATGTAAAGATCGATGCGCGCTCCGGTGAATACATTGAACGTGTGAAATAGGCCATGAGCAAGGATACAATACCCAAAAGCAAATCAAAATTGCGGAAGAGCAGTAAGTTGGAAGGATCAAAATCTAATTACCCAGAAATGAAAACATCTGAAATACGCGACCTCATTGATTTTATCTCTCAATCCGGTTTAAATGAAGTGAATATCGAGACGAAAGAACTAAAACTTCATGTGAAACGAGAGCCAGATCAGAAGGTCATGAAATCTTCACCAGCACCCATGATGACCATGCAGGCCCCTGTGGCTGCGCCGGCGGTTGCCGTGGCACCCAAACCTGAAAAACCGGTGGCAGCGGCCAAGACAACGGTTGATATCAAGTCACCCATGATTGGCACCTTCTACCGATCTACCAATCCGGATACCCCGCCGTTCATTTCCGTTGGCGACAAAGTCACCAAAGGACAAACCGTTTGCATCATTGAAGCCATGAAACTCTTCAATGAAATTGAATCGGAAGTCTCAGGCACCGTAGTCAGGGCCACCATCGAAAACTCCTCCCCGGTGGAGTACGACCAGGTGCTGTTTGTGGTTGAGCCTGATTAATTTTATTTTGACAAGTCGGCGAAATTTCTGGCCGATGTGATTCCTGGTTCGCACAAATGGTTTAGTCGGTAAGAATGTAAAATGTAAAACACTAAATGTAAAATGCAAAAGGAGCATAGCCACACCTCGCAGTTTGCATTTACTAATCTGTGCAAACCTGCCTGCCGGTAGGCAGGTCCGTGTAATCTGTGGCTAAAAAAAACACTTAAGTAACCTATGTTCAAAAAGATATTAATT
>JAYVEZ010000230.1:0-12759 GCA_043773645.1 Cytophagales bacterium | reverse complement strand
TTTTTCAGCAAGCAGGATCCTGCCACACTGCGGTCCAACCAGGTGCATCGGCACACGCTGGGTACCCTGGCAAATGATAAACTGATTTACGAAGAAAAGGATCAGACCTTGTCTTGTTACGTAACCAAGACCAAATCAAAAAAATACATTCTTATCAATTCCGGCCGCACGGATGCCGCTTTCTCACAAATCCTGGAAGCCGACAACATCAACAGCAAACCCGTTATACTCGAACCTTTGCAGAATGATGTAGAGTATCAGGCTGATCATGCGGGAGACAAGTTCTATATCCGCACAAATTTGAACGCTAAGAATTACCGGTTGGTCGAAACAAGCCCCACCAAAACGGGAAAAGAAAACTGGAAGGATGTGATACCTGGCAGAGACAATGTATTCTTCCGCGGATTTGAATTATTCAAGGACTATCTGGCCGTTGAAGACGAAAGCGAAGGACTCACAAAAATTCGCCTGATCAAATGGTCTGACAAATCTGAATCCGCCATTGACTTTGGGGAGCCCGCCTACATCGCTGGCATCGACAACAATCCTGAATATGATACCAAAGTGATACGCTATACCTACCAGTCGATGACCACTCCTGCCTCCACGTATGATTATACCATGGACACGCATGAGAAGAAATTGATGAAGCAACGAGAAGTGTTGGGGGGATTCTCAGCAGCAAACTATCAAACTGAGCGTGTGATGTCCACTGCACGCGATGGGGCACAGGTTCCTATATCCATTGTTTATAGAAAAGATAAATTCAAGAAAGACGGCACCAATCCTTGTCTTCAATATGCTTATGGCTCTTACGGTTCAACGTCCTACGCAACCTTCAGCTCCAACCGGCTGAGTTTGCTGGACCGCGGATTTGTTTATGCGCTCGCCCATGTGCGCGGCGGACAGGAGATGGGTGGCCAATGGTATGAGGATGGCAAGATGATGAAGAAGAAAAATACGTTTACTGATTTCGTTGACGTTTCTGAATATCTGGTCACCAACAAGTATTCCGCCAAGGACAAACTGTTTGCCTATGGCGGCAGCGCAGGAGGTCTATTGATGGGCGCCATTACCAACATGCGGCCGGACTTATATAAAGGAGTGATTGCAGCCGTACCCTTTGTGGATGTGATCACCACCATGATGGACGAAACCATTCCACTGACGACTTTCGAATGGCGCGAATGGGGCAATCCTAATATCCAGGAACAATATGAGTACATGTTGTCTTATTCTCCTTACGATCAGGTAGAGAAAAAAGATTATCCTAATCTCCTGGTAACTACGGGCCTTCACGACAGCCAGGTGCAATATTGGGAGCCGGCGAAGTGGGTGGCGAAACTCAGGGATATGAAAACAGATAATAATCAGCTCTACTTATATACGAACATGGCCGCAGGTCACGGTGGCGCTTCCGGCAGGTTCAGGGCCATCAGGGAAGAGGCTATGCGACAAGCTTTTATGATGGATTTGGTAGGCATTCAACAATAAAACACCTTAAGACCCGGGACATTCTCCGGTCCTTTTCTTTCAAAGAAAAACTCGGAATCAAGCGATATGTTAATCTTGATTCATCCAATATTTGGGTGAAAATGACGGCTTTGTTGGCTTTATTTCAATTTCAGACCCAAATCATTAACTTGATTTCTTTGTATCAATAACCCCCCGGAAGGACTTTGTCTGCCGTGTTGATAATTGAAGATGAAAATAACAGCCCTTTCATGTTTGTTGACCTTCGTAACAGCAGCCTTGTTGGCGCAACCCTCTATCACCAATTTTTCTCCCAGCAACGGGCCGATTGGAACTTCAGTCACGATTAACGGTGCAGGTTTCAGCAACACACCAGCAAACAATATTGTATTCTTTGGAGAGACACGGGGGAATATTACTACTTCAACTTCTACACAACTCACAGTCAAGGTTCCTGTGGGCGCAACCTATCAACCCATTTCTGTAACTGTTGGTGGCTTAACCGGATTTTCAAACAAACCATTTTTGGTAACATTCCCTGAGGGTGGTACGATTAATGCTTCCTCCTTTACAAGCCCCGTTGGATTAGGCCCGGACAGTGGTGGTTTCGGTGTAGCTTTGGGTGACCTTGATGGTGATGGAAAAACGGACGTCGCCGTCACAGACTATTTCGCCAACTCGATTCGGATATTCAGGAATACCAGTACTCCGGGAACCATCGATGTCGGCTCATTTGCTCCTTCCATAAGTTTTGGTGTGGGAATTAATCCGTATAAGATTGCAATCGCTGATATCGACGGCGATGGCAAGCTGGATATTATAGCCTCAAACTGGAACGGAAGCACTATTTCTATTTTCCGCAATACTTCAACTGTTGGCTCACTGACCACGTCCTCCTTTGCAGCCCGTCTTGACCTTGCAACAGGAGCTGCGCCATTTAACATAAGCTGCCAGGATTTGGATGGTGATGGGAAGACAGATATAGCTGTTGGTAATGCTGGTGGTAGTTCAATTTCCATTTGGCAGAATATCGGTACCCCCGGTTCTATTACAGCTGCCTCCTTCAATCCAAGACTTGATATTGCAGGCCCAAGTACCGGGCTCGCCATAGCGGATATGGATCTTGACGGAAAGCCGGACCTTATTGCAGGATATAACCTTGGGTCATTCATTGGCGTTGCCCGTAATATCAGCGTTCCCGGCACGCTGACTACAGGATCCTTTGCAGCTTACGTAAATTTTGCTGTTGCGGCCTGGCCCGAACATCTTGTTGTTGGTGATCTGGATGGGGACAATCTGCCGGATATTGTTACCTCCTCCACGCCCGCTAACCAGATATCGATATTAAAAAATACGAGTACGCCTGGAACCATTGTAACCAGTTCTTTTTCCGCAGCTGTTATCATTAATGCTATTGATGGCATTACCGAACCACAAGGTGTTTCAATTACCGATTTTGATGGTGATGGGCTACCTGATATTGGCCTCTCCAATCAAACGGGAAGAGCTTCTATTTACAAGAATGCAAATACGCCTGGCATCATAACCCTCGCATCATTTTTACCAAGAGTAAACTATTCTCCAACTGGAAATGCCCGTGACCTGGCGAGTGGAGACATCGATGGCGATGGGAAGCCGGATCTCGTGGTCGCTGCCTGGAGCAGTCCTTCACTTGTGGTCTTGCGAAATACCGTTTCTTCCCTGCCACCGCCTACAATCACCAACATCAGTCTCACCTCTGGCCCGGTCGGCACAACAGTGATCATTACCGGAACAAACTTCAGCGGAACCTCACTGTTGAACAACACTGTAAAATTTAACGGCGTCACCGCCACAGTGCTTGATGCTACCTCCACGACCATCACCACACAAGTTCCGGCCGGAGCAACGACCGGTATCATTTCGGTTTCAGTAGGATCCAATACGGCAACCAGCGGAAGTAATTTTACTGTGACCCTTCCCACGATTACATCTTTCGCCCCAACTTCAGGCCCCATCGGAACGACGGTGATCATCACGGGTTTTAATTTCAACGCAACTCCCTCAAACAATATCGTTTACTTCGGAGCAACCAAAGGTACGGTAATGGCCGCTACGGCTACTCAGCTTACGGTAACCGTTCCTGCGAGCGCCACTTATGCACCGATTTCTGTTTTAGTGGGCGGGCTAACTGCTTACTCCAGCAACCCCTTCCTGGTAACATTTCCTTGTGGGGGCACTATCGACACAAATTCATTTGCCCCGGAGGTTGATTTTACTTCTGATGCAACTGACTGGATTCCGGGAATAGCCATCAGCGATTTCGATGGAGATGGCAAACCAGATTTTGCTGTCACAAACAACGCCACCAATTCGTTTTCTGTATTTCGAAATACAGCTACGCCTGGCTTATTAACCACCGGTTCCTTTTCTCCCTATGTTAATTTCACTACCGGCACAGCCCCTCGCGGAATTGCGGTGGGGGATTTAGATGGAGATGGAAAGATAGATGTGGTAGTCACCAATCACCAGTCCCATACTATTTCTGTTTTTAGAAATACGAGTGCCACCGGTGTAATCAATGCCACATCATTTGCAGCTAAAGTTGATTTTGCAACCGGCTTCTTTCCAAATTTTATTAAGATTGCAGATTTAGATCTGGATGGCAAGCCGGATTTGGTTGTTGTAAACATCGGAAGTAATTCTATTTCGGTTTTCAAAAACATCAGCACGGTTGGTGCTATCACCACAAGCTCATTTGCGGCGAAAGTAAATTTTACGGCTGGGACAAGCCCGTATGTGGCCGATATCGGAGATCTTGATAATGATGGCAAGCCTGATATTGTTGTATCAAACAACAACAGCAACTCCATTTCAATTTTTAAAAATCTGATTACCGCTCCCGGAACAATCACCACAGGTTCTTTTGCAACAAAAGTTGATTTCACAACGGCTACTCCAGATGATGTGGCCATTGGCGATTTGGATGGCGATGGCAAGCCGGAAATTACCGCTGCCAACTGGTCGAATAATTATGTATCGATATTTAGGAATGTCAGCAGCACAGGCACAATCAATGCTGGTTCGTTCAGCTCCGCGGTGCAGTTTGTAGCGCAGCTAACCCCGGAGAGCATTAACATTGCCGACCTGGATGGCGATGGCAAGCCTGATCTTTCCGTGCTCAGCCAATCTGATATTATTTCAATATTTAAAAATACAAGTTCGGTGGGGTTAATCAACTCTGGTTCGTTTGCTACCAAAGTTGATTTCGCTGCTCCTACCATTGCTGACGATGCCGCGATTGGCGATCTGGATGGAGATGGAAAACCTGATCTCATCATTTCCAATTATAATGATAATAAACTGGCCGTCTTCAGAAATACAATTTCCAGCGGTGCTACGCCAACCATATCGAACTTCAGCCCAACGAGTGGCTCAATAGGTACAGCAGTAATAATTATAGGAACTAATTTCGATGTCATAACGGCCAACAACATTGTAAAATTTAACGGCGTCACCGCGACAGTACTTGCCTCTACCTCTACGACAATCACCACGCAAGTTCCTTCCGGAGCAACGACCGGTACCATTTCAGTCTCAGTAGGATGTAATACAGCAACCAGCAGTGGCAGTTTTACCGTATCACCCCCCGCCATACCGGTCATCACGGGTTTCATCCCCACTGGCGGACCCATTGGCACAACGGTAACCATTACTGGCAATAACTTCAATACCACACCCGCCAATAACATCGTTTATTTTGGCGCAACACGGGGCACCGTGACTGCAGCAACATCGACGCAAATAACAGTGACTGTTCCGGCTGGCGCCACGTTTCAGCCTATTTCGGTGTTGGTCAATGGTCTGGTCACTTACGCTCGACAGCCATTCATTGTGAACTTTGGGTGCTCTCAGATTATTGACGCTTCCGCATTTGCTCCCAAAGTAGATGTAACCACTGGCCTTGAACCGTATGCCATCGCCTTGGGCGACTTTGACCAGGACGGAAAAACCGATATGGCGACAGCCAATTATTCCGATAATACCATTTCCATTTTCCGCAATACCAGCAGCGGACCTGGCAACGTGAGTTATCCGTTCAAAATAGATTTCTCCACCGGCGCCGGGCGGCCCTATGCGCTATCCATAGGTGACTTCGATGGCGATGGCAAGCTAGACGCGGCAGTAGCAAATGAAACAACCAATACGGTTTCGGTCTTTCGGAATACCAGCACCGGTCCGGGAAATATCAACTTTGCCGGGAAAATTGATTTCGCTACTGGCCTTTTCCCTCATGGAATAACTTCCACCGACTTTAACAACGATGGTAAAGTGGATCTGGCAGTTACAAGCAATACAGCTAATGTTGTTTCTGTTTTTCGCAACACCAGCAGTGGCCCGGGTGTTATCAATTTCGGCTTAAGAATCGATTTCCCCACCGGACAGGCCGCCCAAGACGTTTCCAACGGTGACCTTGACGGCGACGGCCTCTTCGATCTTGTGGTGACCAACTATACGAGCAATACCATTTCGGTATTTCGAAATACTTCCGCAGCAGGATCCATCAACTTCGCTGCCAAGGTGGACCTCCCCACGGGCAATACACCGAATTCCGTTTCAATAGGAGACCTTGACGGAGATGGAAAGGCAGACATTGCGGTTGCCAATGCAGGAAGCAATAATGTATCACTATTTAGGAATACCAGCAGCGGCGTGGGCAGCATTGCCTTTGCCGTACAGGCTGACCTCCCCGTCGGAGTGGGGGCTTTCTGGGTGGCCATGAGCGACCTGAGCGGCGACGGTAAACCGGACCTCGCCGTCCCGGATTTTGGTAATAAGGTAGCTGTATTTCAAAACACCAGTACCGGAGCCGGCAACATCGGCTTTGCAACGAGTCAGGATTTCCTCACCGGAGATACTCCGCAGGCCGTTGCTATCGGTGATCTCGATGGGGATGGTAAAGCTGATCTCGCCGTGGCCAATGCATTCGGTTCTTCCATCTCCGTTCTCCTCAACCTTGTCGCTTCCCTTCCGCCACCCACGATCACGGGATTTTCACCCACCGCAGGCACAATAGGTACGCCGGTTACCATCAATGGAACCAATTTCAGCACCACATCTCTTAACAACATTGTAAAATTTAATGGCATTACAGCAACAGTAACTGCAAGCACCGCCACAAGCATAACTACGACCGTGCCAGTCGGCGCCACCACGGGAACCATTACTGTAACGGTAGGTTGTACCACGGCCACCAGTCCCGGTAATTTTGCCATTATCGCTGTAATCACGATAACAACCCAACCCTCGGATGCAATAGTTTGTATTGGAGCAACAGCAACATTTAGCGTCGCGGCTACCGGCACTACCAACATCACCTATCAGTGGCAGTTCTCACCCGATGGCATTGTTCCTTTTGCAGACATCGTCAATGGTGGAGGTTACACCGATGCAACAACTCCAGTACTCTCGGTGAATAGCTCAGGGAATTTTGGTGCAGGTCGCTACCAGTGCAGGGTCAATGGTGACTTTGCGACTGAAGTAATCACAAACGATGAGGGGTTGTTTATCAACCCGCTTCCGGCATCTCCAACAACAATCCCAAATTCAGCATGCGCATCTTCCGCTGTTATATTGACAGCGGCAGGAAGTACCAATGGAAATTACAGGTGGTACACCGTAGCCACCGCCGGAATAGCCATCGCGGGTGAAGTCAACAGTGCTTACACCACACCACCGTTGACCAACACCACACTTTACTACGTAGCGATCTACAATGGTACTTGCGAGAGTATTCGTTCTTCGGTTCAAGCTACCATCAACCCGACGCCTCCTGCGCCGACGGTCACCGGAACCAGCAACTGTGGCCCGGGGGCGCTTCCATTGATTGCTTCCGGCGGCGTCAATGGGCAATATCGATGGTACACGGTTTCTACTGGTGGAACCGGGATTGCCGGCGCTGTGAACAGCAGCTATTCACCCCAGGTCGTGACCAGCACTACCAACTACTTTGTTTCCATCAACGACGGTACGTGCGAAAGTTCCAGGACATTGGTTACTGCTGCGATCAACACCATTCCTGCTGCACCCACTACCACCGCCGGTACTGCTTGCGGTCCTTCTGCCACGGTGCCTGTCAACGCTGCCGGAGGCACAAACGGATCCTACCGGTGGTACACTTCAGCCACGGGTGGCGCGGCCATACCAGGTGCAGTGAACGGTACGTATAATTCTCCTGTCATCACCGTTACGACCGCCTATTTTGTTTCGCTGAATAACGGATCTTGTGAAAGTGCGAGAACGCCTGTTAACGCAAACATTGTTTTTTGCAATCAAATACCGGTGATTACCCCAACAACCTTAAATACCCAGGTCGAAGGAAATGTCACTGTAAGTCTCGTCCCCTTCCTGAGCGACCCGGACAATAACCTTGATCTTGCCACGCTGAAGATCGTGTCCCAACCAGTCAGCGGGGCAGTTGCTACCATTGACAAAAGTTATAGTCTCATTGTCAACTACGCAGGTGTCAAATTTGCGGGAACCGATCACCTCAGCATACAGGTTTGTGATTTCTCTGGGGACTGCGTACAGCAAAGCATTTCTGTTGAAGTAGTTGGTGATATCGTCGTCTTCAATGGTATCTCACCCAATGGAGACAAGCAAAATGATTTGTGGATCATCCAGTACATCGACGTTCTGGAGGACACTAAAAACAATCATGTTTCACTGTACAATCGCTGGGGAGATCCGGTCTTCGAAGCCGACAATTATGACAATACGAACCGTGTTTTCACCGGATTGAACAAAAGTGGAAATGAACTTCCAACAGGAACCTATTTCTACAAAATCGAATTCGCCTCTGGCAGGGCGACCCAGACAGGATATTTGTCATTGAAGCGCTAATTAAATAAAGGTCATGAAGCAGAATTTTGACTCAAAAAAAATCACCCACCTTTGGTTGATTGCTGCAATTACCTTTATGAGTGTTCAGGTTTCCGCCCAACAAGACCCTCTTTATAGCCTGTACCTCAACAATCCTTTGCTCATCAATCCGGCCTACACCGGCCTGAACAACAACCTCACCATGTTCGCCGGCTATCGCAGCCAGTGGGCAGGCTTTGACGGTAGCCCTTCCACGCTGAATGCCGGAGCACACACATCTCTTTGGCAAAACAAAATGGCAGCCGGTTTCGTCGTGGTCAGCGACAGAATTGGCGAGAACACCAACACGCAGGTAACCGGCACCTATGCCTACAAACTCCCCATCAATGCTGGAACAACGCTCTCGTTCGGCATGCAGGCCGGGTTCATGAATTATAAAGTGGATCCCTCCCAGTTGACTCTGCAAAATCCCACCGACCCCCTCTTTATGCCCGTCAATCAAATGACACCAAGCATTGGAGCAGGTGTCATGCTGAAAGGCGACCGTTACTTGCTTGGCCTCTCGGTACCCCGATTGGTCAATGGTACTTTTGACCTCGGCGGTCAGAAGATCAATGTCTACGAGCAGCACTTCTATATGTTGGGTTCCTACCTGTTTCATATTTCCGAACGGCTGGTACTCAAACCCTCTGTACTTCTGAAAGCTGTCAGCGGCGCACCGCTCTCCACGGATCTCAACTTTAACCTGATCATCGACCGGAATTATTCCGCCGGCATCTATACGCGAAATTTCAATGCCTACGGGATACTGGCGTCCATTAACTTTCTTGATAAGTTCAAACTTGCCTATGCATTGGAGGTCCCCACCAACAAATCTGTCGGCACGAGGTATGTCACCAATGAGATCATGCTAAGCATGAGGATGTCTATTCTTGGCTTCCAGGCCACGGAAGTATCCAATTTCTGATGGCTGAGCGCGTTCGTTAATATTTGCATTTACTCAGTATTGTGAGTAAATTTACTCAGTATTGTGAGTAAATCACGATTTGATATGCAAAGGTCTTATTTTCAAATACTTAGATCAAGAATAGCCGAACAAAGAAAGTTCATTCAGGTACTCTTGGGCCCAAGGCAGGTTGGAAAAACCACCCTTGTTAGCCAACTCATGAAGGCTTATCCAAAGCCAGGGTACTACCACTCCGCAGATGCGGTTTCCAATGCAACGGACTCCTGGCTGGAGCAAAGGTGGCAAGAAGCCCGTCTTCAGTGGAAGCAAACGGGGGCGATCGATTGCCTGCTGGTATTTGATGAAATACAAAAAATTCCAAACTGGAGTGAAATGGTAAAACGCCTGTGGGATGAAGACACCCGACTGGGCAATTCCATCAAAGTAATACTGTTGGGGTCATCCAGACTTCTGATCCAACAAGGATTGACGGAATCACTGGCGGGCCGTTTTGAAACAACTTATATAGGCCATTGGTCTTACCTGGAAATGAAAGAGGCTTTCGGTTGGACGGCCGAAAAGTATGTTTGGTATGGGGGTTATCCCGGTTCCGCCTCCCTGGTGGAGAACGAATTGCGTTGGAAGCGCTACATCAATGATTCACTGATCGAAACAAGCATTTCAAAAGACATCTTGATGCTGACCCGGGTGGACAAGCCTGCACTCATGCGAAGGCTTTTCGAATTGGGATGCGCCTATTCAGGTCAGATATTGTCATTCACAAAAATGCTGGGACAATTGCACGATGCAGGCAATACCGTTACCCTTTCTCATTATCTGCGCCTGCTGGACACTGCGGGCCTGCTGGCTGGATTGGAAAAACATGCCGGTAGCCAGGTTCGCTCCTCGAGTCCAAAGCTCCAAGTGCACAATACCGCATTGATGAGCGCACAACACCCAGGATTATATGCTGATGTACAGGCACGCCCCGAATTGTGGGGGCGCTGGGTTGAGTCTTCTGTGGGTGCTCATTTGATAAATGCCTCACATGCCGATGGATTTGCTTTGACATATTGGCGCGATGGAAATGATGAAATAGACTTTGTCCTGGAAAGGCAAGGCGTCTTGGTTGGGTTGGAGGTAAAAAGTGGTGCTACGCAAAAGACCTCCGGAATGAATGCATTCCTAAAGAAAAAGAAACCAGACAAAACTTATTTGATCGGACAGCAAGGCATCCCTTGGCAGGAATTTCTGGCGATGAATCCGGTGTCACTTTTCTAATCCACGAAATCCAGGATTCCGATGGACATCAACCGAACTTATCATAACTTTATTGAACCGTTGACCTAAACTATGCTCTCATGCGCAACCCCATCTATTTCTTCGCAGTCTTCGCCGTCATCGGGCTCCCCTGCCTGCTGCTGGCCTTCTATTTCACTTTTAATACGTTTCAAGACAACCGCTCCTGGGAACTAGCCTCCGGAACAATCACCGGGTTTGACGGCCGCGGCTATCCCGATATTACTTTTACCCATGATGGAAAAGAGTTTCAATTTCATTCCAACTTTCAAGATTCGAACATGCAAGAAGGTCAATCCGTGCAGGTGACCTTCCCTGCCGGGAATCCAAGAAATGCTCAAATAAAATCCTTCTTCAACGACTGGTTTCTTCCTTTGTTTCTTGGGGTTTTTGGATTGGTCTTCGGAGGTGTGGGATTCGGTGGTATCTTCTTTCAGTTAAGGAAGTCGGGCACCAAAAAAGAACTGTTCGATGAGGGGCGTGGCAAAAAGATATCAGCTGATTTTACCGGCGCACAGATTGACAGATCGTATCGGGTCAACGGCGTGAGCCCGTATATCATTACCGCTCAATGGGTGGAGACGAGCACCCAGACGATGTACTTATTCAAGAGCGATTACATTTGGTATGATCCAACATCAGTGGTCGGAGACAAAAAGAAAATCGATGTCTACGTGGACGAACAAAATATGAAACGCTACTATATGGACATTTCATTCCTTCCCAAACAAGCCAATTGATTTACAGAATCTACGAGCCGATCTTCTTTAGGATTGCCTTATTGATTCTTTTTACAAAGCTGGGACCCTCGTAAATGAATCCCGTATAAACCTGCAACAGGTCCGCGCCTGCGTTTAGGTGGGCGATGGCATCCTCCGGTGTCATGATGCCCCCCACCCCAATGATTGGATAACCACGACCCAGCTGATTTCGCAAGAAGGCAATTACGTCGATTGACTTGTCCCACAATGGCCTTCCACTTAATCCGCCAGCTCCAATTTTTGCCACCTCCACATCAGGTGTGTTAAGGCCTTCCCTTGAAAGCGTGGTGTTGGTGGCTATCACGCCATCCGTTTTTGTCTCTTTCAGAATAGCAACTACATCGGCCAATTGCTCCATCGAAAGATCGGGTGCAATCTTCAGCAGTATCGGTCGGGGTTTCTCTTTTGCGAGATTTAAAGATTTGATGGTGGATAGCAATTTCTTAAGGGGCTCCTTCTCTTGCAATTCCCGCAAACCGGGCGTGTTGGGCGAACTGACATTGACGACAAAATAATCAACATGAGGATAGAGGGCCTCGAAGCACTCACTGTAGTCTTCCACCGCACGGTCATTGGGGGTGACCTTGTTCTTACCAATGTTTCCTCCCACAACAATATTTGAATTTCTTTTCTTCAACCTCCCGACTGCGGCAAGTACTCCCTGGTTATTAAACCCCATGCGGTTGATGAGTGCCTGATCCATTGGCAGCCTGAACAACCTGGGCTTTTCATTGCCAGGCTGTGGACGTGGGGTGAGTGTCCCGATCTCAATGAATCCAAACCCAAAACAGGCAAGCTCATCAATCAACCTGGCATCTTTGTCAAATCCGGCGGCAAGGCCTACCGGATTTTTGAAAGTCAAGCCCAGAATTTTTCTTTCAAGCGCCGGGTGATTGAACGTGAACAAGGCCCTCACAAGACCTTTGATTCCAGGTATGGAAAGTTTTATTTGAAGGACCCGAAACGTGAAGTGATGAATGCTTTCCGGACTGAAAAGAAAAAGAATCGGTCGGATAATGGCTTTGTACATGAAGACTATTTCTTCTTGACCTTTGGCTTGTTGGGAAATTTCTTAAAGCCCTTATCAACCACCTGTTCCACTTGCCTGATTGTTTCAGAGGCAGAATACCGTATGGTTGAGTTGATTCGCCAGACCAAATAATTGCTTCGGTCATTGAGGTCCACAACAAAGGTTCCCTCCTTGAAGTCTTCCACCACAGCACCCGCATTGATTTGTCCTGGAGTCCCACCCAAAGGTCCGGCATTGTAAATATCAGAACGCTCTACGGCCCCGATAATATAGGAGACCACCAATTGTGCGTTGGAGTCCAGGCGCTCAAGTTTTTTCTCCGTCAGTTCTTCGATGATAATCTTATTTACCTTTTCACGAAGTTGCTTTTCATCCATGATGCGCTGGTC
>JAYVEZ010000229.1:0-3862 GCA_043773645.1 Cytophagales bacterium | reverse complement strand
AAACCATGAGAAAGGACAAAACACTTTCTGTTTATGAAGTTCAGAATTTGACGAGGCTCCAATCAGAATAGTACCTTGCCAAGGATGTAAATGGATTCTAATAATGCGACAACTAGGATTTCTACGGCTGACAGGCATTTCAGAGGGTGTTTCATTCCTTGTGCTCCTTCTGATAGCCATGCCTCTCAAATATTTCTTCGACATCCCTATGGCGGTGAAAGTGGTGGGTTGGCTCCACGGTGGTTTATTTATCATGTATATCATTCTTGTATTTTCTTCGATCCGCCTGATGAAGTGGAATATAGTTTCCGTGATGGTTGCCCTGGCAGCATCGCTTCTTCCATTGGGTACATTCTTTCTGGACAAAGGGTGGAGGAGAAGAGAGCTTGAATTGAGGAGGGAGTTGGCGGGAGTACCAGCACCAATCCATGGAAACCCATAAGATCCTGGTCATTGTTGTTATTGTGGCATTGAATATTATTCGATGGCGATATCAGATTCGTTATCACTTTTCCGGAAGAGAAGTTATCAGTCGGACAAAACACGCACGGGAGTGGATCCTGGTATTGATGGTGGTGGGGAGTTATGCCATTCCGTGTTTGCTTTGGCTCTTTACGGATCTAATGGATTTCGCCTATGCATTCCATTCTTCCGCGCTCATGTGGTCCGGTTTCGCCTTGGGTGTTCTTTCAACCCTGGTATACGCCTGGGTTCACCAAACCCTGGGAGATAATTGGAGCCCGGTGCTGGAAATTCGTAAAGACCATGAGCTGGTTACCCGAGGACCCTATTGCTGGGTTCGTCATCCCATGTATTTGTCCATTTGGGTGGGGGTAGTGGGAATGAATTTGATGATGGGAAACTATCTGTTTATGATAAGTTCTGTTTCATCGACGTTGATTCTTTGTTTCATTCGAATACCGGATGAGGAAAAATTGATGTTGGATCATTTCGGAGAGTCTTACCGTCAATATGGTCTCAGCACCAAGAGACTTATTCCGCTTTTATATTGAGTAGCCATGCATGCAGGAATTTAAGATCACATCCTTATTTTTTCCATAACTTCAAAATATGGAGCTCCAAAACAGGTACCGGTCACTGGACGTCTTTCGCGGGATGGATGTGGCGTTGATGATCATCGTGAATACCCCGGGTGATCACGCAACCACTTTTTCTCCGTTGTTGCATGCGAAATGGAATGGTTTTACCCTGACTGATCTGGTATTTCCCACTTTCCTTTTCGTGGTGGGAACTTCTCTGAGCTTTTCATTGGATGCTTACCAATCAGGCGGCACCCAGGCGGTCCTTAAAAAAGTGTTGAAACGGTCGGCAATTATTTTTCTCCTGGGATACCTGATGTACTGGTTTCCATTTGTGAAAGTCGTGGACTCCGGTGAGTGGATATTCAAGCCGATGGGAGAGACGAGAATTCTTGGGGTGCTTCAGCGAATCGCACTGTGCTATGGTATGGCTGCGCTCGTCATTCATTTCTGGAAGACGAGGGGCGCATGGGTCCTTGGTGTGACGACTTTGTTGGCCTATTGGGTCTTGCTGACGGCGTTTGGCGACCTCACACTCACTGGCAACGCGGTGCTGAGATTGGACAGATGGGCCATGGGTGAAAATCACATGTATCATGGCGAAGGCATTGCTTTTGATCCGGAAGGAATTCTCAGCACCCTGCCGGCCATGGTGAATGTTTTAGCAGGCTACATCGCCGGAAAGTACCTGCGGGAAAAGGGCGCCACCTATGAATTGATCGCCAAGCTTTTGATGGCTGGAGCAATCCTGGTTTTTATTGGCCTATCGTGGGATTTGGTTTTTCCCATCAACAAGAAGCTGTGGACCAGCTCCTTTGTGGTGTACACAACTGGCATTGACATCATGATCCTGGCGATCCTGGTTTATGGGATCGATGTCTGGAAAGTAAAGTCCGGGACCTATTTCTTTGAAGTGCTGGGGCGCAATACGCTTTTCATTTATTTGCTATCGGAAGTATTTGCCATCACACTGGATACCCTACCCATTCATGAGGGGAATCTGCACGATTGGATTTTTGTGACCATTTTTAAATCGGTGGCGGGAGGCTATGGCGGCTCCTTACTTTTTGCTTTGAGCTTTATGCTCTGCTGTTGGTCGGTGGGATATTGGATGGATAGGAAGAAAATCTATGTTAAGATATAGGAGTTAATTGTTAATGATTAATTGTTAATGATAGGTTTTCTCTCCTGCCAGTATTGGTATTTTCAGAACGTTTTCTTTTGGGGGGAAGGGACATGAATAGGCGTCATTGTATGCGCAATAGGGATTGTAGGCCTTGTTGAAATCCAAAACGAGGGTCCCTGCACCGGGGATTTTTTTTAAATCAAGGTAGCGACCGGCTCCGTATGTTTCCTTGGCGCTGGTCTCATCTGCAAACGCCAGAAACAATGTACCGCGCGTTGGGCCCATGGCCATAATCTCAACAACCAACAGTCTGTTTTTTACACCTTTCCATTCGAACTCTGCCCAGCCGTATTCCAGATAAGTATTTTGTTCGCCGGAACTGGTTGGCAGGACCACAACTTTTTTATTTTCGATGGGCTGAAGATCGGCATTGATGCGATACGTCGGGTCGGGCTCAAAATATTTGAGTGAGGTGAAATTTTTTCGTTCATCGCCAAAGGGAGATTCGTCTGAAGTTCGCATGAACTCATCTTTTTGTGCCCGCTCGGCAATGAGCCCGGCTTTGTATTCTTCATTGCCGGATCCGGGAGAAAGAGAATAAAACCCGATGGTCAACACAACAGCTACAATAATTATGACGATGATTCCGGAAAGTTTCATTTAGCTTTTGGCTTTTAGCTCTTAGCATTTGGCTTCTAGAGCATTCCCTCATCCGCAAAGCTAAAATACTTTTGTCCACAAAGGATGAGGTGGTCCAGCAATTGTATCTCTAAGAATTTGCCAGCCTCTTTTAGTTTTTTGGTGAGGTCGATGTCGCTCTGGCTTGCGGTCATATTTCCCGAAGGATGGTTGTGGGCGACGATGATGCCGCTCGCCAGTTCTTCCAATGCCATTTTGAAAATAATTTTGGGGTCTGCCACCGTGCCGCTCACCCCGCCTTCACTGATCCTTTTCTTTTTGACCACCCGATGGGCGCGGTTCAGAAGGAGTACCCAGAATTCTTCGTGCGGTAAGTCGGTCAGGTCTCCGAAGAGTAGGTCGAAGGCATCTTTCGAGGAACTTATTTTTGGCTTGTCCTGAACTTCAACGTCTTTCCTCCTGCGCCCAAGTTCGAGCGAGGCAATAATCGTAACGGCTTTTGCTTCACCGATGCCTTTAATTTTGGTGAGGTCCTTGACGGACAATTTGGCAAGTTCATGAAGTTGGTTGCCCACATGTTGCATGACATTTTTCGAAACATCCACAGCGCTGAGGCGAGCAGTGCCGGATCCAATCAGAATGGCAATTAACTCTGCATCAGACAAAGCCGAAGTGCCCTTGAGCAACAGCTTTTCTCTCGGACGGTCTTCGGGTGACCAACCTTTGATGGTGAGCGGTTTTGATTCATCTATCTTCAATGGGCTACAGCAGAGTCAAATTTAGATTGTGCCACGATATGATGCCGCTTAGAAGATGGCCAGAAAACCTGACTATTTTATTATGCTGCTCTTTTGTTAAGGCCCGTGGACATCGATTTATATACAGGAAAAGCAGCAATTGTGTCCTTTGTGAATTCATTGTGTCCTTCGTGACCTTGCATTTTATTTGGTACAGGCATATGGTCACAAAGTCCACAAAGCAAGGCACGATGGACACTACGAACAGGCTCCAGTGTGAGCTCTCCAAATGGAGTGAAATCCTCCTTCGCTAAAGCTTC
>JAYVEZ010000228.1:0-2561 GCA_043773645.1 Cytophagales bacterium | reverse complement strand
CATGCATAACCGGGTGCGTATGATTGTGGCCAGTTTTCTCACCAAGCATTTGCTTATTGACTGGCGATGGGGTGAAGCCTATTTTGCCAAAAAGCTTTTGGACTTCGATCTTGCCGCCAACAACGGTGGCTGGCAATGGGCGGCAGGGTCAGGTTGCGATGCTGCTCCCTACTTTAGGGTTTTCAATCCTTATATCCAAACGGATAAGTTTGACCCTAAAAAGGAATACATTAGAAAATGGGTACCCGAAGTTGACACAAAAGAGTATCCGAAACCTATAGTCGAACATGCCGTGGCACGTCAGAGGGTACTAAAAACTTATAAGCAAGCACTTCAGTAGGTCCTGAGTCACGCGATAGCAGCTCCAAATGAATATTCTCCTCACAGGCTCAACAGGATATATCGGCAGAAGACTCTTGCAAGTACTTCTGGAAGATGGCCATCACCTTGTATGCCTCGTCAGGGACAGACGTCGATTTGATTTTGAAGATTTCTCAGAAGCATTGCTGAAGCAAATAGAAGTCATCGAAGCTGACCTTACAAACAAAGCATCCCTTGATTCCGTTCCAAGGAACATTGATGTAGCCTTCTACCTGGTTCACTCCATGAGTTCATCAGAGGACTTTTCTGATTTGGAGTCAAAGTCGGCTGAAAACTTCGTGCATTATATCAATACAACTTCTGCTCAACAGATCATATACCTGAGCGGCCTGGTCAACGATGACGGGCTTTCACAGCATCTTACCTCCAGAAAAAATGTAGAGAACATTTTACGTGAAGCAAGGACTCCCGTCACAGTGTTGCGCGCCGCAATCATCATTGGTTCCGGGAGTGCTTCGTTTGAGATCATCCGGGACCTGGTGGAAAAATTACCAGTCATGATTGCTCCAAAATGGCTAAAGAGCCGATGCCAGCCTCTCGGCATTCGCAATGTAATCGAATACCTACGGGGGGCGATGCTAAACACAGAAACGTATCATCAGACCTTCGATGTTGGAGGGCCTGATATCCTCAGTTACAGGGACATGCTCATGGGTTATGCCCACGTCAGAAACTTAAAGCGCCTGATCATTCCGGTGCCTGTGCTGTCGCCACGGCTCTCCTCACATTGGTTGTATTTCGTGACATCCACTTCATTTACACTCGCCAAGAGCCTGGTGAGCAGCATGAAGAACGAAGTCATCTGCCACGACAACCGGATCCAAAAGATCATCCCCATAAAATTGCTCGCCTACAAAGAGATGTTGCAGATAGCCCTTGATCGCACGCAACAACGGAATGTCATTTCAAGCTGGAAGGACGCTGTGAACTATGATTCCATCGATGGGAATTTCCTGAACTACGTTGAAGTACCAGTACATGGTTGTTTGTTCGACCGACGAACGATAGAATTTTCACGACCCTCCAGCGAGGTCATCGGAAATATATGGACCATCGGTGGAGAGCGCGGTTGGTATGCCGGCAACTGGATGTGGCGCATCCGAGGACTCATGGACAAGATGGTAGGTGGCGTGGGTCTTCGGCGGGGCCGTAGGAATGAAAGAGACTTAAAAACAGGAGATGCACTCGACTTTTGGCGCGTACTCATCGCTGACAAAGAGCACGGCAGGCTGCTCCTGTATGCCGAGATGAAATTACCCGGCGAGGCGTGGCTTGAATTCAAGATTCAGGAGAATGCAGGAAAAAAGTTTTTGATGCAGACCGCGACGTTTCGCCCTTTGGGACTCTGGGGAAGGCTGTATTGGTATTCTGTATTACCCTTTCATGGATTTATTTTTCCTAAGATGGCGGAGAGAATTGTGAAAAGCTAGATCTGTCTTGTCTGCTCAAAGCCTCCTTGGTCAGTAAGATGAAGAAGGTAGTCAAAGTTTAACAATTTCAACACGTCGGTTTCTGGCTCTACCATCTTCACTGCTATTGTCGGCAACAGGTTTTTCCTGACCCCAACCTTTGGCTGTGAGACGGCCCTTGTCGATCCCTTTTGCAACGCATGAATTCATAACGGTCTTGGCGCGACTTTCCGCAAGCGTCTTGTTTGCCGCCGGTGTACCAACATTATCCGTATGTCCTTCAATGCTGATACGCAGTGATGGATTTGCTTTTAACAATTCGACTATCTGATCCACAGTGGGTTGTGACTCAGGCTTAACTTCTGATTTTCCAGTCTCAAAATTTATATACAATGAGATATGCCCGTCCGTATTCAACGTAGTCAACATGTCGGTAGAAGTGATCTCCTGATTCATTGCGGCCAATTCAACAATATACAAGACATAGAAGTCATTGCTGTCGTTGCCTCCACACTCCAGTTTGATCCAGGCCACTTCTTTCCCATTCTTCAATATCTTGAATACGGCGATTGCTTCACCTGTATTTAGAAATACGGTCGTTCCACCAATCTTCTTTGAAGCACTTTCATAGTTTCTGAGGATTTGCAATACGCTTGGCTTTTGTTGCCCTGACTCAGCATTAAAATCATAGCGTATGGTAGTTTTTGTCCCTTCCTTTGTAATAATCGTAGCACCACCCGCCACAAGATTGAAATCAACTGCATCAAAATT
>JAYVEZ010000227.1:0-8861 GCA_043773645.1 Cytophagales bacterium | reverse complement strand
CCTGAACATCAAGATAAGCCTCTGATTTTACTTCACCCGCCAGGACGACCTGACCGGTGGTAACCAGGGTTTCGCAGGCCACCTTAGAATTGGGGTCATAGGCGAGAAAGTAATCGATTAATGCATCGGAGATCTGGTCCGCTACTTTGTCAGGATGACCTTCGGAAACGGATTCGGAAGTGAATAAATATGCCATTCGTATTTGCGGATTATGGTTAAAGGCCGCAAAGATAATGAGGTTTCAGTATTTCCCACACCTTTATGGGGCTGCCAGAAAAAGGAATACGGCAGGCACCTTTTCGAACTGCACCGGTAGCTTATTCCATAAACTCACCTCCTTGCATGATATCTTTTCTTGTTCCGCTGTAAGATTCATGGCGACACATAGGCGGGTATCACCCCGAAGTGAACGAAGGAGGTGGCCCATCAATGCATTGTTGCGATAAGGCGTTTCAATGAATATCTGTGTTTGACTTTTTTCCCGTGATTCGCGCTCAAGCTCCTTGATGGCTGTGGTGGCATTCCTGGAATCAATGGGGAGATATCCATGAAAGGCAAACTGCTGCCCGTTTAAACCGGAGGCCATCAAGGCGAGGATAATTGAAGAAGGACCCACCAGGGGAATCACCCTGATGTCATGCACATGGGCATAGGCGACGGCCATGGCGCCCGGATCAGCCACTCCAGGGCAGCCGGACTCGCTCAGGACCCCCATGCTCTCGCCACGCAGGATAGGCTCGAATAGCTTGGGCAATTCTTCCGGTTTGGTGTCCTTGTCGAGTACTTCGAACTGCAAAGATTCTATTGAGTCATGGACTTTGAGGCTACTCACAAAACGCCTGGCGGTGCGAATGTTTTCGCAAAGGAAAAATCGAATGTTTCTGATCGCGTCAGGTACTGAAGGCGAGAGTGCTTTGTATTGTGTCTCTTCGGCCAGGAGTGTAGGGAGCAGAAAAAGTTGACCTTTCAATGTGGTTGGATTCATGAATGGAGTACCCCTTCCCGTTCCAATGCCTTAATATAAGTAAGATTCTCTTCCTTGATCGAGTCTGGCAAAAAGACAAATCGTTTGTCAAAGAGCTGGGACCCGATATAATAGCTCACCCAGTATTCGTTGTTGAGGTGAAATACATTTTCATCGATGGGCTCCACCAGGGCCGAGCTGTTGGCGGGTACTGTTTGAAGGAAGTGTCGCAGGGTGGAGGTCTTTTGTTGCTCACCGTTGCTTTCACCATAACCTGTGCTGGCGACCAGCGTATTTTCAAGATCTACCCCATTGCTGTTAATCAGGTAGACCTTCCATTCATCCTGGAGCAGGATGGTTTTTTCGCAGACCACCGCCAGGGTCACATTTTGAACGACCGGCTTTGGAATATCCTTAATCATTGGCGTTAATTAATTTGAAAGGTCACGGAACCACAACCTTCATGGCGAAAAGCTTTATGAGATTTTCTTTCAATAAGATTTTAACCTCATTCATATCCTGAAAGTTTCCCAATTCCTTTTCCATGGAAGTGACGGCCTTGTCGGCAATGCCACAGGGGACGATGTAGTCGAAGTACTTTAAATTGGTGTTTACGTTGAAGGCCAGCCCGTGGAGGGTTACCCAACGACTCATCTTCACGCCCAAGGCGCAGATTTTTCTGGAGGGTTGTTTGTCATCTTTCTCCAGCCAAACGCCGGTCAATCCAGGAAGTCTTCCCGCATGAACGGAAAATCCTTTCAAAGTTTGTATCACAGCTTCTTCCAGCGTGCGCATGTAACGATGGATGTCAGTAAAAAAATTTTCCAGGTCAATGACTGGATAAACGACGATTTGGCCAGGTCCATGGTAGGTAATATCCCCACCACGGTTGATGCTGTGATAGGTTGCCTGAATGAAGGACAAATCATCTTTCTTAACAAGCAGGTTACTCTCGTCTCCGCTCTTTCCCAGGGTAAAGACGTGCGGATGTTCGCAAAATATCAAATAGTTTTTCGTGACTTGCTGCGCTTCCTCGGTGCGGTTTCGATTTTCAGTTTTTACCGCAAGAATTTCATTGAACAACCTTGTCTGGTAATCCCATCCCTCCTGATAATCAATCAAGCCAAGGTCAATGATAATTACTTCAGGGTTGATGACACGGTTCACTTCAGCTTGGCTAATTCTTCTTTCAGAAAATTGATAGCCTCCACGGGATCTGGATCCACCTGGTTTTCTTTTGCCAGGTAGTATGATATCCAATCAGTCAGGTGAATGAGGTAATAATATTGTTCCAGCAAGGAGGCGCCTTCCGCTACGATATCAATGATTGGATGAGAGCGTTTTTCGAAAATTTCCCGACAGATCTCGAGCCTTTTATCAACCCGCTCATGGTCATGGTCGGAGTAGAGATAGACTACCTGGGCTTGCTGTAATATATTTTCGGGGAATCGCCAGCCAACAATTTCGTTGTGGTTCATTTCCGGGAACGTGTTTACATGGGCGATTTGCTTGGCGTTTTCATTCAGTTGCTGTTGGAAGCGAATGGCCATGGCATGCAGGCGACCATCGCAGTAAATGAATGGAAACTTGCCCTTCAATTTTTTTGCAATCAATTCAGCCTCGGATTGAATGGCTTTTTCTCCGCGGTCAAGGTATTCAATGGAGTTTTCAGTCTCCTTGATAAACGCGGCCCCGATCAGGTTTGTGTGATACAAGGCGTATAGAAGAGAAACGATCATGTACCCAATCATGGCCCTGGGACTTGAAGAACCATCAGGTATTCTTATGTAGAAAAAATTGTATTCTTTCGCCAGTTCCAACATTTTGCCTCCCGAAGTGATGCAAATGATATGGGCGCGTTTGAGCATGGCTTTCTGTATGGCCGCAAGGGTTTCCTCGGTATTGCCACTGTAGGAGCAGGCGATAAAGAGGGTATGTGGACTTACAAACTCCGGAATGCTATAGCCCTTGCAGACCGAGACCGGGATAGGAATGCGTCCAAACGTAAGGGATTCTACGAGGTTGGCACCGATGCCGCTGCCACCCATGCCGGTGATCAGCACATTCCGGATGTCGCTGCCTTGCCGCACCATGTCGACGGCCTGACCGATGCGAAGCGCTTCGCTCAGTTGCCGTGTGAACCCCTCGATCAGTTTTTTCATCCTTCAGTGAAATCTTGTTATCAAAGGTAGGTCATGAGTGATAAAATCAAAAGGGGAACAGAGGGGGAGGACCTCGCCGCCAATTTTCTAAAGGAAAAGGGCTACGCCATTCTTGAACGAAATTACCGACACAAAAAGTCAGAAATTGATCTGATTGTGAGTCGGGACAAGTGGCTGGTATTCGTGGAGGTAAAGTTGCGGAGTTCAACAGCTTTTGGCTATCCTGAAGAGTTTGTTGACTATCAAAAAAAGAAAATGATATTCCAGGGCGCCCTGCACTACATGTATGAAAAAAACTGGCAGGGGAACGTGCGGTATGACATCGTGGCCATCAATATGGTTTATGGGAAACCGGAGATCCATCATCTGGAAGATGCTTTCTACTAGCAATGGTTAGTTGTGAATGGTAACTGATGGGGAGAGGATTAAACCCCCTTGTTGGATGAGAAGATTTCTTTGCCTTTGTCATCCCACTCCTTCTTGACAAAGGGTTTGGAATCCTTGTCGAATGGCTCTTTGGGATAGGACACGATCTTTTTCCGTTTGCCGTTGGGATAGTTTTCAATCCAATCGCCAACCTTTTGGTCCCACTTGAATTCACCGGTCACTGCAATGTTGCCATTTTCGTGGAACATGAAATAGAAGCCTTCCCTTTCATCAATCTCCACGGGAATCATCTCCTTTACTTTTTTATGCTCAACGGCATCGTAATAAGTCACGAGGGATTCTTTCGGCCACCCTTTATAATATTTTTCCTTGTCATCGAGAATATCATGGCGATCATACTTCATCCACCGGCCATGCTTGGCGCCCTTGTAAAAAATACCCTCTTCCAGTACGACATTACCCTGCATTTTTTTGTATGGCCCATGCAGCAATACTCCTTTCTTCGGATCGAAGTTGCCGGTTCTCCGAATCTCCCTGCGGGTATAATCATACCAATATATGTCCCGCACGAAGGCAGTCGGCTTGTCGGGTTTCTTCAGTGTGTAAAAGAGCTCAATGGTGATTTTGTCGCCGAACCCTTTCCGGGTATAGCCCTTTCTGGTTTTTATACCATAGTACGTGTTTCGTTTTGGCTTTTTCTTTTTGCTGACGATTGGCTCTGAAGTCTTTTCGTCGAGTTCCAGCAGCTTGTATGGCTTTTCAGTTTCAAAAGTGAATTGACCTTCTTTGCCAAAGGGAGCCTTGTTGCCTTGTGCAAAAACAAGGCTGCCCATCGTCAGAAAAACACCCAGAATGGAAACTTTCAACATGACCATTTCAAAACGAAATTATTGAAAGTTTATTTTATCCGTGCTGAGGGTGCTAAGAAACCAATTCCACGCTTCTCTTGATGAAACTCGTAAGGTCGGCGCCTGTCAGCATGCCTTGAGAGAGCAGGGCCAGGTCATAGGCTTGCTTGGCCAATTGCGTTTGATGTTCCTCATTTTCTGCATGCAATACCCGTTGCGCCACCTTGTGGTTGCTATTGATGGATACGGTATACTGGTCTGGCATGGCGCCCATAAATCCATACATACCTCCACCACCCGTACGCGCCATATCCTTCATCCTTCGTGCCCATTCACTCATGGTAACGGTGACCGGCAAATGATCCGGAGCCAGCGATTCAATGTTCACCGTCATGCTCGTGTTGTTGATGGCCTTTTCAAATACGGATTTCAGTTTGTCCTGGTCAGCCTGGCTGAGAACGCTCTCAACTTTTTCATCTTTGACGATGAGCTTGTCAATGGTGTCACTATCCACCCGACGGAACTGTACTTTGTCAAGCTTTTGTTCCAGGGTATTGATAAAATGGCTATCGAGGGGGCCATCGAATACAATCACATCGTAGGCTTTTAAGTTCGCGGTCTCGATGAAGCTGTGTTGCTTGGCAGGGTCGCTGGAGTACAAATAGATGACATTGCCATCTTTATCCGTCTGGAGGTCCTTAATGTACTCCCTGTATTCATCCAGTGTGCAATATTTCTTTTGCGTGTTCTTCAGCAGGGCAAAGTCCTTGGCGCGATCATAGAATTTTTCGTCGCTGATGATGCCATACTTGACGAAAATATTGATGTCATCCCATTTTTTTTCAAAATCGGGACGATCCTTTTTAAACATCTCCTGCAGTTTGTCAGCAACTTTTTTCGTGATGTGCTGGCTGATCTTCTTCACGTTGGAGTCACTCTGAAGATAACTGCGGGATACGTTCAATGGTATGTCCGGGGAATCGAGTACACCATGGAGCAACATGAGGAAGTCAGGCACAACATCTTTCACCTCGTCCGTAATGAATACCTGGCGGCTGTATAGTTGAATTTTGTTCTTATTCAGCTCAAAATCATTTTTCACTTTGGGGAAATACAGAATCCCGGTAAGATTGAATGGGTAGTCCACATTCAAGTGTATCCAAAACAGGGGGTCCTCAGCAAAGGGATATAATTCCTTATAAAAGGCGATATAGTCTTCATCCTTCAGATCATTTGGAGACTTTGTCCAAAGGGGTGAAGGGTTATTGATTATCCTGTCCTTCTTTACAGTTGTATACTTGGGCTTCCCGTCCTTGTCCACACCGTCTTCAACACTGTCATCCTTTGTTCCAAATTTGATTTCTACAGGAAGGAACTTGCAATACTTTTCAAGGATACCCTTCAGTCGGTACTCATCCAGAAACTCTTCAGAGTCTTTGTTGATATGCAATACCACCTCGGTGCCACGATCTGATTTGGCTTCAGGGCGCAATTCGAATTCGGTTGAACCATCACATTCCCACCGTGCACCTTCTGGTTCGGTGGCTTTATAAGATCGTGAATGGATTACCACCCGTTCGGATACCATGAATGCTGAATAGAAGCCAAGACCAAACTTTCCGATGATGTCTTTTGCATCGGCCTTGTCCTTGAATTTTTCAATGAACTCGGTGGCGCCGGAGAAGGCAATCTGGTTGATATATTTTTTGATTTCATCACCGGTCATTCCCAGGCCGCGGTCGCTTACAGTGATGGTATTCTTCTTTTTATCGAAGCTGACCTCGATTTTCAGGTCACCCAGTTCACCGTTGAACTCACCCAGGGAGGCAAGTTTTTTTAGTTTTTGTGTTGCATCGACGGCATTGCTGACCAATTCCCTGAGAAAAATCTCGTGGTCGGAGTAAAGAAATTTCTTGATGATGGGGAATATGTTCTCGGTATTGATCGAGATGGTACCTTTTTCCATTGTTTCTGCCATAGTGTTCGAGTTTAAAATAGAAATCCTCGCTAAACGAGGATTTCAAATGATGTTCCAGAAAATTGGATGTGTCAGGATGTCAGGCTTCTGCAGGGGCTGGGGCCGCGACCGCGGAGGGTTTTCCCAAATCAATCTCCTCACCATCTTTGTTTAAGAAGTGGAATTCAACAATTCCGAGAGAAGTGTCTTTCACCAGATTCACCCAACGCTTGTACTTGAAAAACCACTTTACCCTTTTTGATAAAATGCCTTTTGTATAATAGGCAAACAGGAAGGGGTGCAGGGCCAAAACTAAATTGGGTTCGTTCTGCTTTTCGAAGAGGTGCTGAATGTGCTCTTCAATCTGATCGGTGATGAGGATGCTCGCGGTAATGCTTCCCGTACCATTGCAGGTCGGACAAACTTCCTTGGTGGCGATGTTCATCTGAGGGCGAACGCGCTCCCGGGTGATCTGCATAAGCCCAAACTTGGAGAGTGGCAGCACGGTGTGCTTCGCACGGTCCTGCTCCATCTCATCGATCATCGTCTTAAAGATGAGCTTCTTGTTGTCGGCACTGCGCATGTCGATAAAATCCACAACGATAATGCCACCCATATCGCGCAGGCGCAGCTGGCGGGCTACTTCTTTGGCAGCTTCAATGTTGACAGACAGTGCTGTGGTTTCCTGGTTTTCTTCCCGGTTTGACTTATTGCCACTGTTTACATCGATGACGTGGAGCGCTTCGGTATGCTCGATGATGAGATAGCCACCGGCCCTTAGGCTGACGGTTTGACCAAAGGCCGACTTAATTAACTTTTCAACACCGTAGTGTTCAAATATTTTTGCTTTACCGGTATAGAGCTTTACGATCTTCTCTTTGTCGGGCGCAATGGTATGAATGTAGGTCTTAATCTCATCGAATATCTTCTTGTCGTCAACATGGATGTTGTCAAACGACTCGTTGAGGAGATCGCGCAAAATAGACGATGTCTTGCTTAGTTCACCGATGATCTTATCGCGTGGGTTGGCGGTGGCAAGTCGGGCGGCTCCTTCTTCCCAGGTTTTTACCAGGTTGCGCAAGTCTTTGTCCAACTCGGCCACTTCTTTTCCTTCGGCCACTGTCCTTACGATTACGCCAAAGCCTTCGGGCTTGATCGACTGTATAAGGCGTTGCAGGCGTTTGCGCTCATCGCTGCTGCTGATCCTCTTGGACACATTGACAGCATGGGCAAACGGTACCATGACCAGGTATCGCCCGGCGATGGATAACTCCGTAGAGAGGCGCGGGCCTTTGGTTGAGATCGGCTCTTTTACAACCTGAACAGCGATGAACTGGTTTTTGGAGAGCTGCTGGCCGATTTTTCCATGCTTGTCGATGTCTCGTTCAGCCTGGAATTTTTCAAGTCGGCCACCCGTGATCTTTTTTGCGCGGACCAGCTTGGTGAACTTCTGAAGGGAAGAAAACTGGGGGCCGAGGTCGAGGTAGTGAAGGAATGCGTCCTTTTCGTACCCGATATCGATGAAGGCGGCATTCAGTCCCTGAACAACTTTTTTAACGTTGCCCAGATAAATGTCGCCCACAGCGAATTTACCTCCCCCTGTATCTTCATGAAATTCTACCAGCGTCTTGTCGCGCAACAGGGCGATGCGGCATCCTTCCGGAGTAGCACTGATGATTAGTTCGTTACTCACGGTTTAATCAGATGAGTAGCTTATTTCTTCTTATGGCGATTCTTTCTCAGACGCTTCTTGCGTTTGTGGGTCGCCATTTTGTGTTTCTTTCTTTTCTTACCGCTCGGCATAGTGTTTTACTGTTTAGCCCCGACCTGTCGGGGAGTTAAAAAATTATTTAAGCTCCTGCAGATATGAATCCACTGTGGCTTGGACAGAAGGATCCGAATCCATTTTTTTTACTTTTTCAAACTGCTGCCGGGCTTTTTCTTTCTTGCCCAGGTTCATATAAGCAACCCCCAGCAACAATTGCCCCTGGAGGTGTCTTTCATTGACTCCAGTCAGCTTTACCAACCATTCTTCGGCCTTGGCATATTGCCCTGACTGAATCGACAACATTCCCATGTTGAAAAGCGCCAGTTCATTCTTCGGGTCGTCTGCCAATACTTCTCTCAGCATGGCAATCCCCTGCATGGGGGCACCGGAGCTGAGGTAGGTCATGGCCATTTTCGTCTTCACCACGAGGTTCTTAGGATCCTTTTCCAGGATCCGTCCAAAAATCTCCCGTGTTTTCTCTGCCAATGCCTTTTGCTTATCCCGATCCACAGCAAAAGTGTACGCCTCATAATATGCATTGCCGGCTTTCAGCAGGCTCTCATCAGTTTTAAAGAACGTTGTTGCCCTTTCTGCAAACCAAGCTGCGCTGTCGAAGAGACCCGCTTGGTTGTACAGGCTTGCCAAAGAGTCGGCAAAGATAGCATTTTTTTCTTCAGGCAAAGTGGATAAGTAGCGGGTCCTCAACCGGTTAATGTTGCTGCGGATTGCCTGGGGAGTTACTGTATGGGGGCTGGCAGGCAAGGCACCCGTTGTT
>JAYVEZ010000226.1:0-9465 GCA_043773645.1 Cytophagales bacterium | reverse complement strand
CTACAAGACGATGAAATGGGTTGACTGGCAGACAGTGTATAAGTCACCCTACGCAGCAAACAATAACGGATCCGGTCACTAGCCCGAGTTGAAAATGTTAGCCACAGATTACGCAGATTTTCACAGATAAAATCTTGTGTAAATCTGTGCAATCTGTGGCTACCTTAAGACTCTATTTAATAAAACAAAAAACCCTCGGTAAAGAGGGTTCGTCACTATACTTAAATGGATAGGTTCTAGTTCCCCTGTCCCTTTTCTTCTTGTTCCTTTGTCACCCTTCGGTTGTCCACGTAAGCCAGCGCGTTGACAAATCCAAACAGCAGTGCGATGATGAGTACGAATAAATTGGCGCCGTTTCCTACAACTTGCTCAAACATAAGGTTGATGTTTATTACCCACCAAAGGTAAGAGATCGGGGGAATTCACAAAAGGCAAAGGAGAAAATTTAATACATTTCCCGCAGATCTCGCAGATTTAAAATCCCGCAGATAACGCAGATTAGATGTGCGCAATCTGCGGTGTATTTGATCAGCGAGATCTGCGGGAGATGTATTCTGTCGCTAGGTTCTGGTTAGCATTCTAAATCCCCAACTCTTCCTTATTCTTCTTCAAAACCTCCAGGATGAAGGCAATGTGGTCCTGCAGCACCACCCCGAAGAGTTCGGCGCCCTTATACACTTCATCGCGGTCTACTTTGGCAGCAAACCCCTTGTCTTTTAGTTTTTTGATGACCGACTTTGGTTCCAGGGTAGTAATACCTTCCGGCCTGACCTGCGCACAGGCCACGATAAAGCCAGTGAGTTCATCGCATGCGAGGAGGGCTTTATCCAACGTGGTCTCATAGGGAACACCCCAATGCGTATAATGTGCTGAGATGGCGTGGGCGATTGTTTCCTCTCCAAGGCTCCTGAGTTTTTCGACGATGACTTGTGGATGTTTTTCGGGGAATGGCTCATAGTCTGCATCGTGCAGCATCCCGGTAATTGCCCAGGCCTCTTTGTCTTCTCCCAGTTTTTCGGCGTAAGCCTCCATGACCAGTTCAATGGTCCGCATGTGACGCAGCAGGCTTGGATTCTGTGTCATGGATTTCAAGAGGTCATTGGCCTCGGTCCTTGATATCATAATATTACTTAGGTGTATTGGAATTACTTCAACTTCCTTCTCATAAATAAGTTGGCCATGGCTACAGCGGCAACGATGGCAAGCACGATGGCTGTAACCACAATTTGAGTATTGCGAAGTTTAAGACTTGACACCTGATTGCCCATGTACAAGGTCTCAATTTCTTTCTCCTTCTCTTTCAATTCCATCGCGACATCCATCTGGGCAATCTTGCGGCTGCTCTCTTCGCCATAAATTTTTTCCTGCACCTCGATAAATTCCAGCATGGTTTGATATGCCTCATTCATCTTTCCTTGCTTGGCATACGTGGCGGCAAGACTTTTAAGAATTTGTGGCATGTCGAGGGATGCTCCAAGTTCATTGGCGAGGGCCATGGCCTGGTCGAGGTAACGTTTTGCCTCGTTTGGCTGGCCAGCCCTCAGGTAGACGGTGCCAATGTTCGTCAGCAACGAGACTTCACTGAGTCGGTTATTTTGCTTTTTCACAAGGTCCATGGCGCGGAGATAATATTCAATTGCCCGCTGGTTGTTGCCCTGCTGAAAGAAAACATTCCCTATGTTGATGAGCGGGTCGGGAAATGCATGACCTGATCTTTCGCTCAGCTTCCAGGCTTCCGTATAATAGTTGAGGGCCTGGTCGTACAGTTGCAAACTGTTGTGGAGGTTACCGAGGTTGTTCATAGACCCAATGATCATTTCAGGGTTGCCTAGCGCTACGAACCCTGCATGCGATTCCTCCAGATACTTCAGCGCCTGCCCATAGTCTTTCTTCATCGAATAAATATTGGCGATGTTGTTTTTCGTTGTTGCTATGCCTTCACCATTTTGAATGGATGTGTTGATGGCAAGGGATTTTAAGTAGTTCTCAAGTGACACATCCAGTGCACCTTGGTTGCGGTATGCAACACCCAGGTTGTTGTAAGAGGCAGCCATGCCTTTCTTATCGTCGATTGAGGTGGCGAGCGTCAGGGCCTCTCGGGTGTAAGTGATAGCCTTAACGGGGTCAGAGTAAAGATATGCACGGAATAGCTCATTCATGATCTTCACTTTCTTATCCCCTTCGGCCGTCTTGAGCGCGTTCTCCAGGCTGTCGATTGGATTGCCAAAAGCAGAGGAAAGACCCAGAACCCAAATTATAGCAAGACTTGGCTTTTTCATTTTTTGAACGGATTGGAACTACGAATTTAAGATATAAAGTTGAATGGTGGGCCATTTCAAATTTTGGGTAGTGTCTAGGTTCGTAAGCTTTCCCGCAGTCCCGATAGCATTCGGGACGCTGATTGAGGACGTGGATTTCGCTTATAATGCAAAGCAAAAAATCTGCATGGCTGAAGACAATTTTTTTCACCAACTTTAAGTAAACGATCCAAATGAAATTAATCATCCTTTTCCTTGCAATATCATTCGCCTCCCGCGCCCAGGAAGACAAAAAAATAATGGAACCTATCAATCAGTTATTTGAAGGCATGAAGAAAGGGGACAGCGCCCTCGTGCATGGAGCATTTCACCCGTCGGCCAAGCTCTACACGGTTTATGTAGATGAAAAAACCAATCAGCCTGTTTTGCGTGGCGATGCTTTCAAAGGATTTCTCAAAGCGATAGGAGCCCCCCATACTGAAGTTTGGAATGAACTTATCTGGTCGTCCAAGGTAGAAATCGATGGCAACTTTGCACAGGTCTGGGCCTCGTACGCCTTCTATGCTGGCAATAAGT
The DNA here is from genome assembly GCA_043773645.1 of Cytophagales bacterium. Classification (GTDB taxonomy): domain Bacteria; phylum Bacteroidota; class Bacteroidia; order Cytophagales; family Cyclobacteriaceae; genus ELB16-189. The sequence goes on along the minus strand of JAYVEZ010000226.1, from coordinate 6,631 downwards.
TTAGCCATTGCGGGGTGGATGCGTTTCATCTTTTTAAGGATGCCACAGGACAATGGAGGATTTTCCATCTGGCAGACACGCACCAAAAAAATGGTTGCAATATCCCCAAAGAAATCAGCGATAAGATGAAATGAAAAAGTTATTGCCATTCCTGTTTGTTCTGCTGGCCCATGCACTCGCCTCGGGACAGGAGTCGGACTTTACCACCTTCATCCTCGTTCGGCACGCTGAAAAACAGATCGACGGCACCAAGGACCCCGATCTTTCGGAGGCAGGGAAGAAACGGGCGGAGTTACTGGCCATGTTGCTGAAGAGAACAAAGATTGATGCCGTGTATTCCACAGGTTATAAACGATCACGCAATACAGTTGTGCCCTTGGCTGTTTCAAAAGGTCTCGGGGTTAGTGGTTACGACGCCACGAAGCTGACGGAGGTCGACAGAATCTTCGAGCAATGGAGGGGAGGGACCGTCGTGCTCTGCGGACACTCCAATACGATTCCGGAAACGATCAATTACCTCATCTCCGAACCCGACAAATACAAAGACTTTGAAGACGACGAATATGGAAACCTGGTTATCATTCTCCTTCATGAAAAAGGGAGGAGGGCGAAGGTGACTTGGCTGACATACTAGATAGAGTGAAAAGCCGACAGTTAAAGGCTAAAAGCATAATATCAACGTATCATCTTTCCGACATCTTTGTCCTGTCTGTCAATGGGTAATCTTAACAAATGGGACGAACTGCCAAAGGCCAAAGGCCAAAAGCTAACAGCTAAAATCAATGTATCGACTTACCGCCATATTGATTCTCGGGTGCACTTTTGCGTATGCACAACAGGATGAAATTCGCAAGAGCATCTACTTCGACGGAGGGAGCTACTATATTGACGAATATCAGGCTGGCGACCTGGCACATTGGCTGGATTCCATCCCCAACTTGTTAGACAAATACGAAATACAATTGATCAGCCATACCGATCCCATTGGTGGGAAGCGATACAACGAATGGCTATCCCACATGCGCAGTGAAACGGTCTTTCAATTTCTGATAGAACGAGACATTCCTGAAAAGATGATCCATGTTAAAGATTGGGGACTGGAGAACCCGGTATATAAAAACGATACGCACAGGGGCATGGTGATGAATAGGAGGGTGGATGTGATATTGAGGCCGGTGGTGTTTTAGAATTAGGTTGTTGCATACCGTGTCTTCAATGTGTGCTGGGTACTGGCTGTTTGGAGTAATTTGAAGACCAGGTCCACCTTACGGAGGTGCACACATCATCCATAACCGTCTTCGCGGCCTGGTCTCCAGAGTCGCGAGCCCCAAGAATGAAAGACCCTACAACCGGGGGCCCGCGGGTCGCGCATGTTTCAAGCTGCGAAGAGTCTATTTGTCAGGGTTATTACTGCGAGTGAGGCAACTCCAAGCTTGCCCGCGGAGACAGCTCGCGTGGAGGGCACCCTAACTATGGGGACTCATTCTTCAATTCCCAACTTAAAACGGCCATTTCCGGACACCTTTTTTCAAACCCGGACGAATTTTATGCAACCATTCCCGTTATACGCCGTCTAATGCTTGAAACGCGGATGGCATTATTATTGGCATTGAGACCCTGCCAGATGGCCCTGAAGCACAACCGACTAAGAAAATGATCAAACTACAGAACATCGACAAGTACATTGATACACGGTTTCAGCGGACTTTCATTGTGAAGAGCATCGATTTGGAAGTGCAGCAAGGGGAATTTTTAACAATCATGGGCCCCAGTGGAGCTGGGAAATCTACGCTTATGAACATCATCGGAATGTTGGACGAACCCTCGGCGGGAGAGTATTTCTTTTTCGATGAGCGTGTGCATAAGATGAAGGAGCGCGCGAAGAGCGAAATGCATAAAAATTACATAGGCTTTATATTTCAAGCCTATCACCTGATCGATGAGCTTACAGTATATGAGAACATTGAGACACCATTGCTGTACAAGGGAGTAAACAGCAGTCAGCGCAAGAGCATGGTCGCGGAACTGCTGGACCGTTTCAACATGGTGGCGAAGAAGGATTTATTTCCGGAGCAATTGAGCGGTGGACAACAGCAGTTGGTGGGCATTGCCCGCGCCATTGTAGGTCAACCCAAACTCTTGCTGGCGGATGAGCCTACGGGAAATCTCCAGTCGGAGCAAGGCAGAAAGATCATGGATATTTTTCAGAAACTGAATGAGGAAGGAATCACCATCATCCAGGTGACACACTCAGAAGAGAATGCCCGGAGAAGCAAAAGAATCGTAACGGTGGTGGATGGAACCATTAAGTCGGATGAATTGGTCAATGCAAATTTGAAAGAAGCATGAAGCGGAGTTTAATTTTATTGTGTTTGGCAGGTGCCATGGTGTTTCATGTTAGCCAAGGCCTGGCTCAAAAAGTATTATCCTTTCAGGATGCGGTGAAGATTGCCCTGCAAAATGGTGTGCTGCTCAACCAGCAGAGGAACAATCTTGAATACAGCCAGATGCAGCACGTGCAAAGCATAGCGGCCATTGGACCCAACATCACCCTGAACAGTTCGGCATCGCAACTCAACGGTAACTCATTCAACCCCAACACGGGTACTGTTGTCAATGGTGTGCGCGATAACATCACGGGTTCCATCAACGCGAACATTAATTTGTTCAGCGGGTTCAACAGGATCAACCAGATCAAACAATACAACAATGCCCTTGACGCGCAAACCTATTTTGTGAACCGGACGGCCCAGGACGTAATCAATAACGTTTCGCTACAATACCTGGCTGTCATGCTTGATGTACAGTTGTTAAAAATCGCACAAGAAAATTTCGCGGCTTTGGACAAACAACTAGGCCAGGTAAAGGAGCAGGTTTTTCTGGGCGCACGCTCACCTGTGGATCAATATAATCAGGATGCGCTAACCAAAACCGCAGAATTGGCAGTGGTTGTGGCAGAAGTCAATCTCCGGAATGATAAGACAACATTGACGCAAACACTTTTATTTGATCCCTTTGAAGAGTATGAAGTAGAGAAGCCGGCATGGGATCTCAATAAACTCGGTTACGATTCACTCGACATTCAGGAGCTTACAGAGAAAGCCAAATCCAGCCGGGGTGATTATCTCAGGGCCATGAAACTGGAGACCTCCCTAAAATTTGCTACCGCTGCCGCCCGTGGTAACATGATGCCTTCACTGTTTGCCTTTGGTGCTTATCAATCTGCGTATAACTACCAACATGACGTACCGAAATACTTATATGACTCCTTGGGCAATGTTAGCGGTGAGAATCCCGGTTATCCCCGGCCGTTTGAACAGCAGTTCCGCACCAACAACGTACAAAAAGTGTATGGATTGCAGTTGCAGATTCCGGTGTTCAACGGCCTGCAAAACAGGACACTCATGAAGCAACAAAAGGTATTGTACGAGAACAGCCAGTGGACCCGCAAGAGTTTAGAGTATCAAATCAAGAACGACGTGATCCGTGCCGTGAGAAATTACGAGGCCGCTAAGAAAGCGTATGCAGTAAGTGCAGATAAGCTCGTCGCAGCCGAGATGGCATACCAATTAGAGACCGAGCGATACAACCTCGGCGTAACCAACTTTGTAGACTACACCAATGCCAACCGCGTGCTGGTCCAGGCCCAGACCGACAAAGCGCAGAGTGAGTACAGGCTGGTGTTCCAGAGGATATCGATTGAATACTCGATTGGTACGCTGAAAGCGGAAGATCTTCAGTAGTTGGGAATCGAGAAGTTGAGAATCGGGAAGATAAGAGGGCGGCCTTAACAACGAGTGACCGTGCCCATAACCGTCTTCGCGGCCTGGTCTCCAGAGCCGCGAGCCCCAGAATGAAAGAAGCCTGCTTCGTTATTGGGGCCCGCGGGTCGCACTGGTTTCAAAATGGAGTTAACGCCACCTTCCAGGATATTGCTTCATATTTCGGCAAATTGCTAGGCTTGCCCGCGGAGACAGTTCATGAGACGCGCGCTCTTCTCAATTCCCAGCTTCCCGATTCCCAACTTCTCAAAATTTCTATATCTTTGCGGCCCCCTCTTAACGAATGGGGCCGTTTTGATAGGTTTCAAGGCGGATTATACACTAAAATTGCTGCAGGCGCGCCCGGTCTGCAACATGTATTTCAGGGCAAATTGGTATGGCTAAAGGACAAAAAGGCGGCGATTCGAAGATCACCAAAGCAGAACCCGCCCAAAAGAAACCCCTCGCAGTAAAAGGGGCTGATCAGGATGTGGACGTGAAGACCGCCGAGGAAGAACTCGGGCAGGACGAACTGGCCGCTTTCAAGGCAGCGAAACGTGCAGAAGAAGAAGAAGGCATCAGCCGCGTGGTACGCGACGTGACCGCCCGCAAGGCTTCCGCCGCTTCCACGGTATCCCTCGAAGGATTCGACTGGGAAGCGTTCGAACGCAAAGGGTTTGGTGAAGGCTACAACTCCAGCGACCGCGACAATATGATGAAGCTCTACTCTGGCACCGTGGCCACCGTGAGCAACAGCGAAGTTGTAAAAGGAACGGTCGTGGGCATCAACAACCGCGACGTGATTCTCAATATTGGATTTAAGTCAGACGGACTTGTGCCGCTGGCGGAATTCAAAGACATGCCCAACCTGAAGATCGGGGATGTGGTAGACCTCTTCATTGAAGAAAGAGAAAATGCGATGGGCCAGCTCGTGCTCTCGCGCAGAAAAGCAAAATTGGTGAAGGGCTGGGAATATGTACAGACCGCCCTCGACAAAGACGAAGTCATCGAAGGTTTTGTGAAACGCAGAACCAAAGGAGGATTGATCGTAGACGTATTTGGTATCGAGGCCTTCTTGCCCGGTTCGCAAATCGACGTGAAGCCCATCCGCGACTTTGATATTTATGTAAACAAGAACATCGAGGTGAAGGTGGTGAAAATCAACTACACCAATGACAACGTAGTGGTATCGCACAAGGTGTTGATCGAGAAAGACCTCGAACAGCAGAAAGCAGCCATCCTCACCAACCTCGACAAAGGCCAGGTGTTGGAAGGCGTGATCAAGAACATGACCAACTTCGGTGTATTCATCGACCTCGGTGGTGTAGACGGATTGCTCCACATCACAGATATTTCATGGGGCCGCATCGCGCACCCTGAGGAAGTGCTCAAGTTGGATCAGACCGTTAAAGTTGTTGTACTCGACTTCGATCACGACAAGAAGCGTATTTCCCTTGGTATGAAGCAACTGACGCCCCATCCATGGGAGTCATTGCCAGTCGAGATACAGATTGGCTCAAAGGTGAAAGGCAAGATCGTGAACGTGGCCGATTACGGTGCGTTCCTCGAACTGCAGCCCGGTGTGGAAGGACTTATTCACGTAAGTGAAATGAGCTGGTCACAGCATTTGAGAAATCCACAGGACTTCATCAAGGTAGGTGACATGATCGAAGCGGTGGTGTTGACCATCGATCGCACTGAGCGCAAGATGTCACTTGGCATCAAGCAACTCAGCGAAGATCCATGGACACGCCAGGATGTACTCCAGAAGTACGCAGTGGGAACTACCCACAAGGGCATCGTTCGCAACCTCACCAACTTCGGGTTGTTCCTCGAATTGGAAGAAGGCATCGACGGGCTGGTACACGTATCCGACCTGAGCTGGACGAAGAAGGTGAAACATCCTTCCGAGTTTGTGAAAGTAGGAGATACCCTCGAAGTGAAAGTATTGGAGTTGGATGGCACGAACCGCCGCCTGGCCCTCAGCCACAAGCACCTCGAAGAGAACCCATGGGATACCTTCGAAAGCATTTTTGGAGTGGGCACCGTACACAAAGGAACCCTCGTCAACAAGAACGAGAAGGGCATGGTCGTGGAGTTGCAGTACGGGATCGAAGGATTCTGTTCTACGAAGAACCTCAGTAAGGAAGACGGTGGCAAGACCGACATCGGCGAGACCCTGGACTTCAAAGTGCTTGAATTCTCGAAAGAAGATCGCCGCATAGCGTTGAGTCACCGTGCGATGTGGTCTGCTGAAGAGGAGAAGGCCGCCGCGCCCGCACCCAAGAAGAAGGCCGAGCCCAGCAAGGGCAAGACCATCGCCAACATCAACCAGCAGAGCGAGAAGTCGACACTGGGAGACCTGGAGGCATTGAGTGCATTAAAAGAGAAGATGTCCGCCTCGAAAGCCGCTCCGGCCGCCGACGATGCGAAAGCAGAATAAGTTTCATTATCGTTAAACGAAGGAAATGGGTGGTCAAGAAATTGACCACCTTTTCTTTATTAGGATTAACGGGTTAAATTTGCCGACACTCGTTAAAGACTCAAAACATTGGCAACCCTTCATTTGAAAAAGTAAAGGGCCTGCCAGCCGAAGCTTTAGCGTAGGCTGGTCTCGTGGCCGAGCGGCTAGGCTGAGCTCTGCAAAAGCTCCTACAGCGGTTCGAATCCGCTCGAGACCTCCAAGAAGGCCCAAGCATATAAATGCTGGGCCTTTTTTTATTTCTCGGGGCATTTTCGGGGCACTTTTCTTCTTTCAGTCACCTACTCTTTGAAATTTCAAGCATCATCGTGAAATGAAGAGAAATGAATTCATGCTCTAATTTTTTTCTATTGTTTCAGACTATTACTGATGGACTCCCCTTATAAAA
>JAYVEZ010000225.1:0-6300 GCA_043773645.1 Cytophagales bacterium | reverse complement strand
CATCAGTTATCGCCGGAATGATAACCGGTCTGGGTGGGTTACGTCCTTTGTAGAGCAGCTTCGTGAAGAGCTGGCCTCCACCATCAAAGAGCCTGTCAATGTTTATTTCGATGAAAATCCGCATGACGGCCTTCTTGGTACACATCATGTTAGTAAGAGCCTCGAAGGCAAACTGAAGTGTCTCATTTTAATTCCCGTGCTGTCACATACCTTCTGCGACGTGAAAAGTTTTGCATGGCAGAATGAGTTTCTGGTCTTCTGCCGGCTCGCAAAAGCAGACAGCATCGGCCTGGACGTCAGGTTGGCCAACCGCAATGTCGCCAGCAGGATTCTTCCTGTGCAGATTCACGATTTGGACCAGGCTGATAAAAATCTGTTCGAGCAAGAAAGCGGCGGTCCGCTGCGGTCCATTGACTTCATTTTCAAGTCGCAAGGTGTTAACCGTCCGCTGACACCGGAAGATTCAAGGGCTGATAATCTTATCAAGACCTTCTACCGGGATCAAATAAATAAGACCGCCAATGCCATAGATGGAATGCTGAAAGCCATGGTGTCGACGGAGCCCGCGACTGAACCAACACCAGCTTCTGTAAATGTTGAGTCGCAAACAGGCAAGTCCACTGGTATTCCCTGGTTTTGGCGGGAGCTGCAGCGACGCAATGTTTTGAGAGCGGCACTTACATATCTTGTAGTGGCCCTTTTGCTGCTGCAACTTCTCCCTTTCCTGACAACAGTATTCAATTTTGGACAAGTCATTGTCAAGCTTGTCTTTTCGTTAACAATCATCGGATTTCCGCTTGGCATGTTGTTTGCCTGGTTCTATGAGGTAAGTCCGCAGGGCATCATCCGAACCACCTCGCCAAAGTCAGCCATCAATCCATATCCTCCATCCAGAAAAAAACCCTTCACCAGTTCAACCCTGATCTTCGGATTGATACTTGCCTTGCTTTTGTTGTTCGTCTATGTGCGTTTCCCTGCGGATGCGCCGGTTATGGTTGGGGGCAAAAAGTCGGTATCAATAGCGGTGCTGCCATTCGAGAACCGCAGCAATGACAAAGGTGACAAATACATTGCTGATGGTCTCACTGATGATATTATTAACCGACTCACGATGATCAGTCAATTGATCGTTACGAACCGGGGAAGAATACAGCAATACCGTGGAGAACTCCTTCCCTACACCGACATTGCCAGCGAGCTTCAGGTGATGAACCTGCTGATCGGCAGTGTGCAACGGTCCGGGAACCAAATGGTCATCCGTGTGCAGCTTATGGATGGCAAGACGAACAGAATTATGTGGGGTAAGACCTATGAGCGAACCACCGCCAACGTCATGGAGGTGCAGTCAGATATCGCACAAGTAATTATTGATCAATTGAAGATTGAGCTCAACGATTTCGAGAAAGTCAGGTTACACCGCAAGGCAACAGAAAATGGTACCGCCTATGATTACTATCTCAGGGGCAGAAGCCTTTACTATAAGTACAAACCAGCTGCCAACGATTCTGCCGTCGAGCAATTCAAGCAAGCCATTCTGCTGGATCCTCGTTATGCGCGGGCCTGGGCCGGACTGGGCGATGCCTTTGCACAAATGAATGGCCGCTATGCCCGAGAATTTGCGTGGACGGATTCGAGCCTCGTCGCTGGAACCAAAGCAATTCAACTGGACTCCAACCTTTCAGACGGTTATAAAGCGCTGGCCACTGCTTACAACTACCGGAAGGAGTATGATAAGGCCTACCCGCTGTTGTTGAAATCTGTGGAGCTAAGTCCAACGAACGATCAGGCCATCGGCAATCTTGGAACCAACTACCTCCTGCGTGGTGACCTCCCCTCGGCACTGGTGTGGGAAAAGAAAGGGGTCGGTATGAATCCAAAGAATTGGATCCCGTATCAGCTTATTGGCTGGATCTATCGACTGTTGGGCGACCTTGACAAGGCCGAATCATGGCTTAGAAAATCATTGGAACTCAATCCCAATGTTTATGATACCTATGAGCTTCTTGGCTACACATACGTATCACAAGGACGGAGCCAGAAGGCTTTGAAACTCATTCCCAAGCTGCTGGAAATTGGAAACGCGGATTCACGGGTGCTGGAAACTGCGGGACTGATCGCACACTTTGCCGGGGATTCAAAGAATGCCAAAATATATTTCCAGCAATCCATTGATAACAACCCTAAATATAAGGACGATCGCAATACGTTCAGTCCCATTGGGCTCGGACAGATTCTTCTCCAGGAGGGGAACAAAGTGGAGGCCGATGTATATCTGTCTCATGCGATGGATATCCTGCTGGATGAAGTTGCGCAAGGTTCACAAAGTGCTGATCTGCCCTTTAATCTCGCCGCCGTCTACGCCATCCGCGGAAATAAGGACCAGTCCTTGAAGTGGCTGCAGAAAGCCATCGATGCAAACTGGGTTGATTATGCCAAAGTTATACAGGGGCCCTATTTCTCAAATTTAAGAACAGACGCAGCATTCCTTGAAAAGGTAAAATACGTCCGCAAGAAAACGGAGGAAATGCGGAAGAAGGCGGAGAATTAGTTTTTCAACTTTAGCTTTGTCCATTCATCTTTTAGCGATTTTATAAGAGGCAGGAGAAGGATTTGGACATTGGGGTGACACAGATGAATTTAATGCACCACCCGCTGTTGAATGAATCAATCCTGATATGACAGCCGTTGACATGGAAGTTCCGGACATTAATGTATACTGCCAACCATCATAGTTGGCATCTGGAGGATTGGAAGCTACCACTGCTCTGGTGGTTTTCAGGTATGTTGAGAACACGTTCGTTCCAATTTCAAGGTAATCAACCGCAGGTCCGTTGTTTGAATAAAATGCACATTGGAGAGTATTCAAACCTGTTACGGGGTCAATCCTGTAATCAACAGCTCCAACCGTTACCACATATTTAGGACAATTGGGACATGTGGGACATGCATGGGTTGGATTGGCTGGAGGAGCATCCAGGCAACCCGGCGAATTTTGCCCGGCATCGCCGGCATCATTTCCAGAAGCCATAACAACATAAATACATTTCTTTGCTATTTCGTCAATAAGCGCTTTTACCCCAGGAAGTCCGCCAGCACAACTAGGAATGCAATTAGTTCCCAAGCTTAAGTTTACCACATCACCCTGGTTAGCAAAATCCCTAATGTGGATAAGTGCAAATTTGAGATTTCCCAATTTGCCATGTCCGTAACTATCCAAAACTTTCAGGGGAACTATTTTGGCACCGGGGGACACTCCAAAGGTGATATTCATTACATTACCTAACTGGTTCTTAAGTCTGATAGGATTGCCTGATGCAATTCCTGCAACGTGCGTTCCATGACCATTGTCGTCATCAGCGCTATTCATCCCAAAAGTCCCATTGACATAATTAACAGCCATGGCTTGCTCAATATTATCTTTCACAGCAGGGTGCCGTGCAATTCCCGTATCAACTATCCATATTCGGCGGTTAGGATCAGAGCCGCTTACAGGTCCACCAACCATTGTAACTGCTTTCGTATTCCAATTAATTGTCGCACCAACTTGATCAAGGTTTTGTTGAATTGGCTCGCCCAAAGGAGAAGTTGGAGAACTCTGTTGAATCGGTTCTCCTTGTTGAATTGGTTCTCCCTCTTGGACCGGATTAAAGAGCTTAATATTTATGTCGTCATCAGCGCTCATCACCGCGCTATCAAGCCTTATTGAGTCAGCCATACTCCGACTCATTTGAGCTGTAAACCCAATACCCACATCAACTATAACTGATGAGATGGGGATATCAAGCCCATATTTTTTGGCAAAGTAATTTCTTATCGTATCAATCTTCTTTGAACGAATGACACTGAGTTCGTCTTCTGACTTCTTATCCCTGTCTATCAGAAGGATCATGGGGGTTTCAAAGGATTCGTTCATGATCACGAAGTAACCTGACTTTATAGAGGAGTGGTTTACGGTGGTCGAGCCATTTTGATTGTTACTGCATTTAGTCGCAGAGAAAAAACCGACGAGCAGAATCAAGCGATATAAATTTCGCATAGCATTTGGTTTTGGGTGGATGAATTTAGGGATTATCTCCTATAAAACAATGGTTAGGGATCCCAATTGGTGCACGACAACACATTTTGAGCTGCACTTTTCGCAACTTTCCTACGCCTAACCCTTTCTCGTTATTCAAATTCACTGAATTCCCACGTTTATTATTTATTACCTTAGTCCGCATTCAAATTAATATCTATGGACAAACGCTCCTTCCTTAAAAACCTTACCCTTTTGGGCCTTGGCGCCGGCTCCATCAACCAGGTCTCTGCCATGGGCCCCTGGCTGGAAAAAGTCAAACACCTTTCCGCCGGAGAAGTCGCCGATGACGAGGCCTTCTGGGCTGGTATCAGGAGTGGCTACAAACTGAAACCCGATTACATCAACCTCGAAAACGGATATTACTGCTTCCTGCCACAAGAGACACTGGAGAATTACATCCAGCATGTTCGCGATGTTAATTACCAGGGATCTTACTACATGCGAACCGTACAATGGGACAACAAGAAAGCCATAGCAGCCAAGCTGGCCAAACTTGCAGGCTGTACGGCTGAAGAATTGATTATCACGCGCAACACCACAGAGTCGCTGGACATGATCATCGGCGGCATGCATTGGAATGCCGGGGATGAAGCGCTCATGGCAGAGCAAGATTATGGTGCGATGCTGGACCATTTCAAATTGGTCGCTCAACGATATGGAGTGATTAACAAGATTGTCTCGGTTCCCAACCACCCGAAGTCCGACGAAGAAATTGTGAACCTATATTCGGGCGCCATCTCGGGCAAAACAAAGCTTCTCATGATCGGGCATATGATCAACATCACAGGACAGATATTGCCGGTGCGTAAGATTTGTGACATGGCCCACAGCAAGGGTGTGCAAGTAATGGTGGATGGTGCCCACGCCTTTGCCCATATACAATTCTCAATCACTGACCTAGGCTGCGATTATTACGGAACCAGCCTGCACAAATGGCTGAGTGTTCCCCTCGGTGCCGGATTTCTCTACGTGAAAAAGGAGAACATTGCCAAGGTGTGGCCGCTCCTCGGAGATGGTGACTCGAGAAAAGAAGACGACATCTACCGGCTCAACCACATCGGCACCCATCCTGTTCATACCGACCTGGCCATTGCCGATGCGATTGACTACTATATGAAGTTGGGGCCCGAGCGCAAAGAAGCACGTCTGCGTTACCTTCAAAATTACTGGACCAGCAAGGTGCGAAACCTTCCACACGTCGTCGTGAACACACCCATCCAACCTGAACGCGCCTGTGGTATTGCCAACGTAGGAATCAAAGGCATGAAACCCGCGGACCTTGCCAATACCTTGATGAAGAAATATAAGATTTACACAGTAGCCATCGATGGAGCCAACGTGCACGGGTGCCGCATCACCCCAAACCTCTACACCACACCGCAGGATTTGGATTTGTTTGTAAAGGCATTGACTGAAATGGGTTAGGGGTATCCCATCAACACAGCGTCTATTTTGATGTCATTTGGATAAACTCCGATACGTCTTTTCTGAATTTTTCCAAAGAAGGCTGATGGGTATACATCATATGTCCTGCCTCGTAATATTTCATGATAATATTGCTTTTGATCTCCTTGGTTAGCCCGAGGTGATCGATGGTATGCTCGACTCCATAGAATACCGTTGCAATGTCATAGTAACCATTCAGGATAAGGACTTTGACATTGGGGTCCTTTGTCATGGCGTTGGCCATATCAATGCCCGTGTTGATGGCAGCAGACGTATTCCATCGCATGTTGCCCACATGCTTCCAATCCCATTTAAATCCTTCTCTCCCTCCGGCGCTGGTCATATAGCTTAGTTTCTTATTCACTTTCAGATCATTGTAGAAATAATTCAAAAAGGCGGCGGTGTAGGCAGGACTGATGGCACTGCTTTGTGGATCATAGTCACCAAACTGGCTGAGGAGATCCATGTTGGTACCTTTGAATCTTGAGTCCAGCCGACCCACGGTATTACCTTCCCCGCGGAGAAGCTCTGAAAAAAATTCTCCCGCCTGCACGCGCAAGTCTGCCTTCTTCCAATAGTCCGGGCCTAACCCTGTATAGCCTGACAGCTTTGTAGCCATCGCATTCTTTTCTTCCGATGAAAGTTTGTCTCCCTTAAACAAGGCAGGCATGTATTCCTTTTCAGTAAAAGTTCTCACATCAGCAAGAAAAGCTTCCAGGCTGGCGGGCTTGTTCACAATCTTGTTGTGGTACCAGGCGGTAGCTGCATAGGTTGGG
>JAYVEZ010000224.1:0-5216 GCA_043773645.1 Cytophagales bacterium | reverse complement strand
GTCGCGAAACAGCCAGCAATTTACCCAGACAATACCCGATTTGAGTTGTGCTGCCACACGGTGGGCCTTCTTCAGGTTCTCGGTCCAGACCGTCGCTGACAGACCGTAGGTGGTGCTGTTGGCGTATCCTATTACTTCGGCCTCATTGTCAAACGGCATAATGGTCACTACCGGGCCAAAGATTTCTTCCTGGTTCGTTCGGCACCGATGGTCCAATCCAGTGATGACCGTGGGTTCTACAAAATATCCACCAGCACATCGGCCGCCCATCACCACCCTGTTGCCGCCTGTTACAATGGTTCCTCCTTCCTGCTTTGCCAACTCGATATATGACAGCACTTTTTTCAAGTGCGCCTCTGACACCAAGGCCCCGACGCGGGTGGCTCCTTCCAATGGATCGCCAATCAACATGGCCTTTGTCTGCTTTACGAATTCCGAAACAAAACGATCATACAGGCTTCGCTCAACAAAAATTCGTGAACCACATAGGCAAATCTCACCCTGATTTGTAAAGGAAGAACTGATCGATGTCTGGAGTGCTTGCTCGAGGTCACAATCAGAAAAAATAATATTGGGATTTTTACCGCCCAATTCTAAAGAAAGTTTCTTCAGCATGGGTGCCGCAGTAGCGGCAATTTTTTTTCCTGTTACCGTACCACCCGTAAAGGAGATGGCAGTGATGTCAGGATGTTCAATGATCGCCTGACCCACTTTGGGTCCCAGGCCGTGCAGGACATTCAATACGCCTTCCGGCAAACCTGCCTCTTTGCAAAGTTGTGAAAACAGGTAGACGGTCATGGGAGTGAGTTCCGATGGCTTCGCAACCACCGTACAACCCGCTGCCAGGGCCGGGGCAATTTTCCACGTGAACAAATACAAGGGAAGGTTCCAGGGTGATATACAGCCCGCCACACCCATAGCAGTTCGGGTTGTATAATTGATTGCTTCTGTATCGGTGATGTGTGCTTCGCTTGCGAAATGAATTGCTGCCGAGGCGTAGAATCGAATGTTGGCCGCTGCCCGTGGTATATCCAGCGACTTGGCCAGCGACAACGGCTTGCCACTGTCCTGGCTCTCGGCCAGCGACAATTTCTCCAAATCACGGTCGATGAAATCGGCAATGCGCGACATAATGGCCGATCTTTTGTCTACTGCCATAGCCGCCCATGCAGGAAATGCCGCCAGTGCCGAAGTGGTGGCCAATGCAACATCCCTTTCATCAGAATCCGGGATCAGGCTATAGACTTTACCTATTGCCGGGTCGTAATTGTCGATATAATTACCTGAAGCAGGTTCGGTAAATTTTCCATTGATGTAATTCAGAATCTTTTGCATGCGATGGAATTAAAGAGCGCCAGTTCTGCCACCATCCACCGGTAAGTTGATGCCGTTGATATAACCCGCTGCCGGCGTGGCCAGAAAGGCAACGGCAGCGGCTACTTCTGAGGGAGATGAAATTCTTCCCACCGGTATTTCTGACATCATCTGTTGCGTCACCTCCTCCATTGACATATTCAATTTTCGTGCGCGGTCGCGGATGATGGATTCAAGCCGGCCTGTCATGGATGCCCCCGGCAAGACATTGTTGACTGTAATACCAAATGGCGCAAGCTCCATTGAAAGTGTCTTCGCCCAATTGGCCACCGCGCCCCGAATGGTGTTGGAAACTCCCAGGCCGCGGATGGGTATTTTGACAGAAGTTGATATGATGTTGATGATTCTTCCGTACTTCTCCTCCTTCATGCCCGGTACGAGCGTTTGTACCAGCAACTGATTGCAGAGGAGGTGACTGGAAAATGCGTTCATGAACTCTTCCGGTGTTGCTGCGAGTGCCGGACCCGCTGGCGGGCCACCGGTATTATTAACAAGAATGTGTGCTTTGTGCGTCTTCACATAACCATCAGCAGCCAATTTGACTTGTTCAGGAAATGCAAAGTCCGCTACAAGGTAATCATGGTGCTGATCCGCAGTTTTCGAAAGTTCCAGGATCACAGCTTTCAGCTTTTCTTCGTTGCGGGCTACAAGGGTTACCGATGCGCCAAGCAATGCGAGTTCAATGGCCGAAGCCTTTCCAATGCCTTGGGTACTGCCACAAACAAGCGCTTTTTTGCCCTTTAAATCAAGGTTCATCGTTCATTTTTGGTAAATATAAAAGAACGTTAACTTTCATCAGCAAAACAACAAATTGACCATCATCAAATTCTACCATGAGTATGTCCATCCGCCGACCTTTCAACCTTCCTCAATGGATCAGTGAAAATCGCCATCTGCTCAAGCCACCGGTTGCCAACAAGAACCTGTATAAAGATGCTGGTGACTACATCGTCATGATTGTAGCCGGGCCCAACGCCCGCAAGGACTATCATTTCAATGAAACCGAAGAACTGTACTATCAATTGGAAGGAAGCATCACGGTCAAGATCCAAGAAGATGGAAAAGCTGTTTCGCTTCCACTGAATGCCGGGGACATGTTCCTCCTCCCGGCGCGTGTTCCTCACTCTCCCATCCGCACACCCAATTCCATCGGTCTTGTGATTGAGTGCAAGCGAAAGGCCAATGAAGACGATGGGTTGATGTGGTTTTGTGAGCATTGCAATCATCCGCTGCATGAGTACAAGTTTCACCTGAATGATATTGAAAAAGATTTCATCCCCCGCTTTCGTGACTTCTACGGTTCACTTGACCTGCGAACCTGCAAGAAGTGCGGAACGGTGATGGAAGCAGATCCCCGTTTTGTGTGATGACTGATATGGACAAATCACAACTGAAACAAGCGCTGACGTTCCACCATTCAAATTTTTTAAATCTGATTGAGTCCATTCCTGACAAAGACTTTCATGTTGGTATTGCCGGAAAATGGAGTGCCAGTCAGCAACTGGAGCATGTTATTAAAAGTATTGGACCCGTTCGCCTGGCCTTCTTCTTGCCAGCGTCGATATTGAAAATGGTTTTTGGAACCTCCAACCGACCCTCCCGAAGTTATGAAGGTCTTGTCGAGAAATATCTCGGGAAGCTGAGTGCGGGTGGAAAAGCCCCACCGCGATTCATTCCTACCGGCCGGACGACTGAAGTAAGGGCCCATGCAGCAAAACTTCGTCACTTGACCGAATCACTTGCGGACAACGTTGATTCCTTTTCGGAAAAACAACTGGACTTTCTGCTCTTGCCTCATCCCTTGTTGGGAAAGTTAACACTCCGTGAGATGCTGTACTTTACCATTTACCATGTGCAGCATCATCAAAAACAAATCAAGTTGTAAGTCCCTCCCCAGGCATGGGTGCACTTTGAATAAGAACTATGAAATTTGAAAACTCTCTGGCATTTGCGAAGCAGATGGATCGAAAAGATCCTCTTAAATCATTCCGATCAGGTTTTTACATTCCAAAATTACACGGAAAACAAGTACTTTATTTTACCGGGAATTCGCTCGGCCTGGAGCCGAAGGCAGCAAGGCAATGGGTCAATGAAGAATTGGACGACTGGGCTGAGCTGGCAGTAGAGGGGCATTTTCAAGCGCGAAGGCCATGGCTCTATTATCATAGGTTCAGCAAGAAGGGGTTGGCCCAGCTGGTGGGCGCCAAGCCTTCGGAGGTAGTTGCCATGAATCACCTGACCGTGAACCTTCATCTCATGCTCACTACCTTTTACCGTCCTACGAAGCAGCGTTATAAAATAATTGCTGAGGCGGGTGCTTTTTCATCTGACCAATATGCTTTTGAATCTCAGATCAAATTACATGGTTTAGATCCCCATGACGTTCTTATTGAATTAAAGCCAAGACCCGGTGAACACACCCTGCGCACGGAAGATATTGTAGAGGCCATCGAAAGAAATTCGGGGCAGCTGGCCCTGGTAATTTTCGGAGCGGTCCAATACTATTCAGGTCAGTTTTTTGATATGAAAGCCATTGCGGCGGCTGGCCATCAGGCAGGGGCCATGGTGGGATTTGATTTGGCACATGCGATCGGCAATGTGCCACTTTCCCTTCATTCGGACGGAGCAGATTTTGCAGTGTGGTGCAGTTACAAGTATCTAAACTCGGGACCCGGTGCTGTGGCCGGAGCGTTTGTCCACGAGCGGCACGGAGCCAATCATGATTTACTTCGGTTAGCGGGTTGGTGGGGCCACAACGAAAAGCAGCGTTTTCAAATGAAGAAAGGATTTGTTCCAATGCCCGGTGTTGATGGATGGCAACTTTCAAACTTTCCAGTGCTGAATGGCGCCGCGCACCTGGCCTCGTTGAGAATTTTCGAACAAGCTGGCATGAAGGCATTGCGTAAAAAGAGTGTCTTGCTCACCGGTTACCTGGAATACTTGCTGTCTGCGATGCAAAAGCCAGATTTGTTTAGCGTGATCACGCCACACCCTCCTGCGGAGCGAGGCTGCCAATTGTCCATTCTTATGATTAAGAATGGCACACGGGTCTTCCGTCACCTTACCAAGGCGGGTGTTGTGGCCGACTGGAGGGAGCCCAATGTGATCCGGATAGCGCCTGTGCCCCTTTACAACACGTTTGAAGAGGTGTTCAAATTTGCCACCATTTTCAGGCAAGCACTTTCTTGACCCTCGCTGACCTTTGTCATGTTTTGACAGAAACTAATTGACGAATTTGGTGTTGAAATAGTGTTATCCATGAAGAAAAAACCATCTAACATTACCATTGTGGGAGCGGGCTTGGTGGGATCTCTCCTGTCCATTTACCTGAGGAAACGGGGCTATAATGTCTCGGTGTATGACAGGAGATTCGATATGCGGACCAATTTATTAGGCGGTGGCCGTTCGATCAATATGGCATTAAGCAACCGCGGCCTGCGGGCATTACAGGAACTGGGACTCGCCGCACACCTCAAAAAGAATGCGGTGCCTATGAAGGGCCGCGTGATTCATGACGTCCTGGGAAATCTGACCTTTCAGCCATACGGAAAGGAAGGTCAGTTTATTAATTCTATATCGAGGAGCGACCTGAATATGTTTCTGATCAACGAAGCTGAAAAGGCAGGCGTTAATTTCTTTTTCGAATACAAATGTCTGGAAGTCAATATTGAAAAGACTGAATTGACATTCCAAAATTACGCGGATACCATTGGCCATCAACCCGACCTCATCATTGGGGCGGATGGTGCATTTTCAGCTGTTCGTGGAGCGTTGCAGATATCCGACCGTTTTGAATACTCCCAGACCTATATTGAGCATGGCTACAAAGAACTGAGAATACC
>JAYVEZ010000223.1:0-4060 GCA_043773645.1 Cytophagales bacterium | reverse complement strand
GGTCCACATCAAAGTTTCCCATTCCTGGACTCTGGGATTCTCCCTATCGGACTTTGCCTTCTTGTCCGGTGAGAATTGTTCATCGGTTTCCAATATCATGAAGAGCCGTGCTCCTGTTCTGTAAATATCTGCTTTCGCGATACCTGCCTTCTTCAGGCTTTCGATGATTTCCGGCCAAACATGTTGATGGTGGTACTCATATTCCTGAATGAGTCGTGGGTCATTTTTGAGGTCAAGAGCAAAACAGTAACGCGTCATTAACTAACTGGTTGTTAACATTTTACCTTTATATCCTTGTAATCCAAAGTGAATAACAAATAGGAAGCAAATGAAGGGCAAGAAGAAGGACGCCCGAACTCCAAATGAATCAGCAAGAAGCCCCATCAAAGGAGGTATGATTGCCCCACCCACAATCGCCATAATGATGAAGGATGAGCCTAGTTTCTGCTGCACTCCAAGGTCTTTTACGCCGAGTGCAAAGATGGTTGGGAACATGATTGACATGAAGAAATAGATTGAAAGAATCGAATATACGGCAACCAGTCCGCTTGCCACCGCACCTACCAGGCTCAGGATCGCAGCGATTAACCCGTAGATGGCCAGCAGTTGGTGGTCCTTGATGAAACTCATGAACCAGGTTCCGAGGAATCGGCCAATGACAAAGAGCACGGTGCCGATGGCCATATAATTCTTGGAAGCATCTTCTCGGCTGGTTCCGGGAATCAACTCTGTGATATAATTGATGGTAATTCCCCAAATGCCAGCCTGGGCGCCCACGTAAAATAGTTGAGTCATCACCGCGTGCATGAGGTGCTTTTGTTTGAAGATTGTTTTGTCAAACATGAGTTTAACGCCCTTGACAGGTTCTGGCATCTTCAAAAAATAAAACACGATGGCAATGAGCAATACAACGCCTCCGATAACCGAATACGGAAAGATTACTGATTCTGCGGCGTGCTGTTTGTCAAGGGTAGAATGAATTTGTTCGTTGCCGGAAAAAATAAATTGACCGGCGATCCAGGGCCCGACAACAAGTGCCATGCCATTGAACGATTGAGAAAAATTGAGTCGTTGAACGGCCGTTTCGCTCTTGCCGAGAATGGAAACATAGGGATTTGCGGCAGTCTCCAGGAATGCCAACCCGGTAGCAATGATGTACAAGGCGATGAGAAAAAAACTGAAGGTGAGTAATTTGGCCGCTGGAATAAACAGAAGCGCTCCCAAAGCATACAGAAGGAGGCCGAGGATTATTCCCTTCTTGTAACTGTAACGTTCAATAAACAATCCGGCGGGTATGGCAATGGTAAAGTATCCAAAATAGAAGGCAGTCTCGACCAGCAGTGCCTGGGTCCTGCTGATATCGAATACCGGTTGAAAGTGTGCGATCAGGGCAGAGTTGAGAATGTTGGCGAGGCCCCATAGAAAGAAAAGACTCGTCACAAGAATAAAGGGGAGGCGGTAGGAATTACCAGTGGGATCGGGATTTACCCGGAAGGGTTCAGTGGTTACAAATGCCATCTGGACTTATGAAACCGCGCGGTCCAAGTTAACGTAACCTCCGTCTACATGGATCCACTGGCCGGTGGTATGACCGGACCGTTCGGACAACAGCATGACCGTCATGGAAGCAATCTCTTCCGGTGTGGTCATTCTTTTTTGGAATGGGACTTTTCCTTCTATGGCCTTCTTCCTTTCTTCTGGTTCCGGAAATGATTTTATCCAGGACTCATACATATCTGTCCAGACTTCTGCAGGAACAAGGGCATTGACTCGGATGGAGTAGGGCAGGAGTTCTACAGCCCATTCCCTGGTGAGCGCCAGAATAGCACCTTTGGCAGCGGCATATCCCGAGGTGCCGCCTTGCCCCGTCAATGCCACTTTCGAGGCAATATTGACAATGCTTCCCTTTGATTTCTTAAGATGGAGGAGACAATGGTGAGCAAGGTAGAAGTAGTGGCCACAATTTTGGTTCATGGATTGAAGAAATTTCTGTGGAGTTCCTTTCTCCAATCCGATCCCATCATTGAACCCTGCGTTGTTGACCAACCCATCGATATGACCCAATTTTTTTTCTACCTTCTCAACAGCTTTCCTGCATGCAAATGAATCGGTCAGGTCCAGGCCAACGAAATGAGCCTTTGGAAATTTCTTTGTGAAGTTCTTGCCGGCAGTTTCATCTTTATCGAGGATAACCGGGATAGCACCTTCCTCCAGGAGTTGTGAGCATATGGCTTTTCCGATGCCCTTGGCTCCGCCGGAAACGATAATGACTTTGTTTTTAAGATGAAGGTCCATGATTCGTTGTTGATTGATCATCCTGGCCGCTATCTAGACTGGTTGATCGCACCCATGTCTGTGGATGATTAAAGATGATAAAAACGGGTGGCATTTTCACCCATGATGGCCTTCTTTTCTCCGGGAGTTAATGGTTGAATGAACTGCCTCACAATTTCAAGCTGTTGCTCATAACTGGCTGCCAGCAAGCATACTGGCCAGTCAGATCCGTACATCAATCGCCTGGGGCCAAATGCTTCCAGTGCTGTTTCGAGGTAGGACTTAAAATTGGAGACTTTCCAATCCTGCCAGTTTGCTTCTGTGACCAGGCCGCTTACTTTGCAGTAAACGTTTTCATGCATGGCAATCTGCTGCAGGTGTTGTTTCCAGGGTTTTAATTGCTGCTGTGCAATCAGTGGTTTGGCAAGGTGATCGATGACAAATAATTGCGAAGGGAATTTCTTAATGAATTGAAGCGCCTCGGGCAGCTGATGATGATGGATGAGAATATCAAAAGTGAAATTGTATTGTTCCAGTAGGCCAATACCATGGCAGAAATTTCTGCTGGACAGAAAATGCTCAGGTTCTGACTGGACAATATGCCGGAAGCCCTTTACCTCATGAAACTGATAGTAATATTCAAGCCTGGCCTGTACTCCTGGCGATTGGAGATCAGTCCACCCGACAACCCCCTTGATGAAAGGATGTTGGTGAGAACACTTCAGTAGAAAGTCTGTTTCTTTTTCAGACTGATCGGCCTGGACTGCAATGCAACCTTCAATCCTGTTCGCTTGAAGGAGGTGCGATAAGTCTTCGGGGAGGAAGTTTCGGCGGATAACCTCCATCTCTTCCGTGATCCATGCGTCGCGTTCAGCCTGATAGTTCCAAAAATGCTGATGAGCGTCAATCGTCATGCGAAGTCAAATGGCTTTTTGGCATTGTTCGCCAAGCGATTGAATTCCAAGCTCAATGATGTCACCTTTCTTCAGATAAAGGGGCGGCTTCATCCCCATACCGACCCCAGCCGGTGTCCCGGTAGAGATCACGTCTCCAGGCAACAACGTCATGAACTGACTGACATAACTAATGATATAAGGGATCTTAAAGACGAGGTGAGCGGTGCTGCTATCCTGCATTGTCTTTCCATTCACCTTTAACCACATCGCAAGGTTATTGACATCACTGATTTCATCCGGAGTGGCCAGGTATGGACCCAGGGGTGCGAAGGAGTCACAACTTTTACCTTTCACCCATTGTCCTCCTCTTTCGAGTTGGAATTCACGTTCGCTATAATCATTGTGAAGACAATAGCCAGCGATGAAATTTTCTGCTTCGTGCTCGGAAATATATGATGCTTTCTTTCCAATAATGACGGCAAGTTCAACCTCCCAATCAGTTTTCTTGCTTGTTTTTGGAATAATGAGTGCGTCATTGGGTCCGCCCATGGCTGTTGTTGACTTAAAGAAAATGACGGGCTCTTTGGGAAGTTCCATGTTGGCTTCACGCGCGTGATCTGCATAGTTGAGGCCAATGCAAATGATTTTGGAAGGGCGGAGAAAGGGCGAACCCAGGCGTTGCTTAGGATCGACCTGAGGAAGGGTATTTTGGTTTTGTCCGAGCCAGTGCTTGAGCCGTGCGAGGCCATTATTCGCAAGGAAATTTTCACCAAAATCTTCCCCAAAAGCAGATGCATCCAACAGGTTTCCCTCATGAAAGATTCCAGGACTTTCCTGACCGGGAGATCCAAATCGTGCAAGTTTCATTGGCCAGAAAGTTTGATAAATCC
>JAYVEZ010000222.1:0-8842 GCA_043773645.1 Cytophagales bacterium | reverse complement strand
AGTGGCGAAACAAAAGTCGATAGAGCAGGACGGTACCATTCAAGAGGCATTGTCCAATGCGATGTTCAGGGTGCAGTTGGAAAATGGCCACGAGGTGTTGGCACACATATCGGGTAAGATGCGGATGCACTACATCCGGATATTGCCCGGAGATAAAGTGAGACTGGAAATGTCTCCCTATGATTTGACAAAAGGAAGGATAACGTTTAGATATAAGTAATATGAAGGTAAGATCATCCATCAAAAAGCGCAGCGTGGAGTGTAAGATCATTCGACGCAAGGGCAAGCTGTATGTGATTAACAAGAAGAATCCGCGTTACAAGCAACGTCAGGGTTAATAACTTAAGAACAACGAATAACCATCAACGAACAACAAATTCATGGCACGTATTGCAGGTGTTGATATTCCAGATAACAAAAGGGGCGAAGTGGGCCTCACGTATATCTATGGCATTGGACGCAGAAGGGCTCAGGAGATTCTGACCCACGCGGGCATTAGCTGGGACAAAAAAGTAAAAGACTGGAACGACGAGGAATCGAACGCTGTCCGTACTTACATCTCTGAGAAATTCAGGATCGAAGGATCCCTTCGTTCGGAAGTACAGCTCAGTATCAAGCGCCTGATGGACATTGGTTCGTATCGTGGATTGCGTCACCGCAGGGGCTTGCCCGTGCGTGGACAGAAGACGAAGAACAATGCACGTACCCGGAAAGGTAAGCGCAAGACAGTAGCGAATAAGAAGAAGGCAACAAAAGGATAATCATTAACTGAACGCATAAGACTTTTTGTATGGCAGCAAACGAACCGGTAGAAAAGAAGAAAGACAAAAGCAAGAAACGCACAGTCGTTGTCGAAGCCATTGGCCAGGTACACATCCGCGCCACCTTCAACAACATCGTGATCTCCATGACCAACACAACAGGTCAGGTAGTTGCCTGGGCATCTGCAGGCAAGATGGGTTTCAAAGGCTCAAAGAAAAACACTCCTTATGCGGCTCAAACGGCTGCCCAGGAGTGTTCGACCAAGGCGTTTGAATTGGGTCTTCGCAAAGTGGAAGTATTTGTAAAAGGACCTGGCTCGGGCCGCGAATCCGCCATCCGTGCGATTCAAAACTCCGGCATTGAGGTGCTTACCATCAAAGACATGACGCCACTGCCTCACAATGGTTGCCGTCCTCCGAAGAAAAGAAGAGTTTAGTCAGTAAAATAGAATTTGAAGAAATACCATGGCACGATACACTGGTCCTAAGGCACGAATTTCAAGAAGGTTCAATGAGCCTATCATGGGCGAGAGCAAAGCTTTTCAAAAGAAAAACTATCCTCCCGGCCAGCATGGCAAAACGAAAAAACGCAAGCAGTCAGAATACGCTATTCAGCTGGCGGAAAAACAGAAGGCCAAGTATATCTATGGCGTTCTCGAGCGCCAGTTTGCCCACACTTTTGACAGAGCCACGCGCAAGAAGGGTGTAACCGGCGAGGTGCTTTTGCAACTCCTCGAAGCCCGCCTTGACAACATGGTCTATCGCTTAGGCATTGCTCCTACACGCAGGGCTGCGCGCCAGCTCGTTGTGCACAGACACATCCTCGTGAACGGCGATGTGGTAAACATTCCTTCATATTCTTTGAAGCCAGGTGAAACCATTGGTGTACGCGAAAAATCGAAGTCGCTGGAAACCATTTCCATCAGCCTTTCAATCGGCGGCGCCAAGAAGTACAACTGGCTGGAGTGGGATGGAGCTGAAATGGTAGGAAAGGTTATCAACCTGCCCCCCCGCACTGAAATTCCTGAAAATATCAACGAGCAGTTGATCGTCGAATTGTACTCCAAGTAATTGCAAGTAATTCTCGAAACGAAAAAACAGCACCTATGTCAATATTAGCATTTCAAATGCCGGAGAAGGTAGTGATGGAGAAGTCGGACGACTTCCACGGCTTCTTTACCTTCAAACCGCTGGAAAAAGGATATGGCGTCACCATCGGCAATGCCCTGAGGAGGATCTTGTTGTCCTCATTGGAAGGCTACGCGATTTCCGGGATCAAAATCCCTGGTGTACTCCACGAATTTTCGACCATTGAGGGAGTAGTGGAAGATGTGGCAGAAATTATTCTGAACCTCAAGCAGGTTCGCTTCCGCAAACTGGCGGATAATTTTGACAACAAGATCACGGTCAACATCAAGAAGCAGAAGCATTTCAAAGCAGGTGATATCACAAAATTCACTTCCGCTTTCGAAATCCTGAACCCTGACCACATCATCTGTACGTTGGATGAGGCAGCACACTTCGAGATCGAATTGACCATTGAAAAAGGCCGTGGCTATTTGCCCGCTGAAGAGAACAAGCCGAATGAGCAGGTATTTGGATTCATTCCAATCGATGCCATTTTCACTCCCATCAAGAATGTGAAGTTCAGCGTGGAGAACACCCGCGTAGAACAGCGCACGGACTATGAGAAACTGTTGGTAGAAATTGAAACCGACGGCTCCATCCATCCTGAGAAGGCATTGGAAGGTGCTGCGTTCATTTTGATTCAGCACTTCCGCCTGTTCTCTGATAAGTCGATTGAGCTGGAAACCGGCACCGACAGCGAAGTAGAACAAGTGGATGAGGAAATGCTTCACATGCGCAAGCTGTTGAAGACTCCCCTGCACGACCTGGATCTGTCTGTGCGGGCATACAACTGCTTGAAGGCAGCAGACGTAAAAACATTGGGCGACCTCGTGCAACTGGAGATTTCAGACATGATGAAGTTCAGAAACTTTGGAAAAAAATCGCTGGCGGAATTAGAACAGTTGGTTTCTGAGAAGAACCTCACGTTCGGCATGGACCTGGCGAAATATAAACTGGAAGAAGACTAATGAGACACGGCAAAAAGAATAATCACCTTGGGCGTAAGAAAGCTCACCGTGATGCAATGCTCTCCAACATGGCTTCGTCACTCTTTATCCATAAGAGAATCATGACGACGTTGGCGAAAGCCAAGGCATTGCGAAAGTATGTTGAGCCTTTGATTACCAAGGCGAAGACGGATTCAACCCATTCCCGCAGGACAGTATTTTCCTACCTGCAAAACAAGGAGTCGATCCAGTCGCTGTTTGGCGAAGTGGCGACCCGCACGGCCGAGCGGCCAGGTGGCTATACGCGGATCATCAAAATTGGCGATGTGCGCCTGGGAGATGCTGCAGAAATGTGCATGATGGAACTTGTGGACTTCAACGACATCTACAAGAAGGACGATGATGCCAAGAAAGGCAAGACACGCCGCAGCCGGAAAGGCAAGAAGGCCGACGGCGTTGAAGATGCTACCGTGGTAGAAGAATCTGCCGCCGAAGCCAAAAAAGAGGCAAAGCCGAAAGCAAAGAAGGAACCAGCCAAGCCGGCCAAGAAAAAGAAAGAGTAAGTGACGATTTCAAACGATAGAAAAAGGGGATTGGACTTAGGTTCAATCCCTTTTTTCATTTCTTCTGTAGGGCATGCACCTTCGGAAATGTATTTTTGCCCAACCAAATCCCAGACACTTTGAGTCAGAAAGCATACCTCCTCCTGCACGACGGCCTCATGATGGAAGGCACCGCCATTGGCACGTCCGGCACCACCGGCGGCGAAATTTGTTTCAACACAGGCATGACCGGCTATCAAGAAATTTATACCGACCCTTCGTACCATGGACAAATCATCGTCAACACGACGGCGCACATCGGTAACTATGGAACAATCAAGGATGAACAGGAATCAGACCGCCCCACAATCAGTGGATTGGTGGTAAATGAGTTTTCGGACTCCTTTAGCCGCAAAGCATCCAAGGAAAGTTTGCAGCAATATCTTGAGAAGCATAACATCGTAGGCATTGCGGACATTGATACGCGCAAACTTGTACGGCACATCCGCAGCAAGGGTGCCATGAACGCCATCATTTCGTCATCCTTGAAGCCAGAACAACTGAAGGCCGAGTTGGCCAAGGTACCTGACATGAATGGACTTGAACTCGCTTCCTTGGTGAGTACCAAGGTTGCTTATGAAGCGGGTGACCCCAACGCAGCCACCCGGGTCGCTGCACTGGATGTGGGCATTAAAAAAAACATCGTGAAGTGCCTGGTTGAAAGAGGCTGTTTTGTCAAGGTGTTTCCGGCGAAGACTTCTTTCTCGGTGATGGAAGCGTGGTCGCCTGACGGCTATTTTATATCCAATGGACCTGGCGATCCTTCAGTCATGGACTATGCGATCAAGACCGTTCAGGAGATCCTCAAGACGGACAAGCCGCTCTTTGGCATTTGTCTTGGGAACCAGTTGCTGGCATTGGCTTGCGGTATCTCCACCTATAAAATGCACCATGGTCACCGTGGACTCAATCATCCTGTAAAGAATCTGGTGACTGGCCTGGGTGAAATGACATCACAGAATCATGGCTTCGCCGTAAGTGAAAAAGATGTCGAGAAAAACCCAGACGTTGAAGTCACCCACCTTCACCTCAATGACCAGACGATCATGGGCATCCGGTTGAAAAGCAAAAAAGCATTCTCGGTACAATACCATCCGGAAGCCTCCCCCGGCCCCCACGACTCACGCTACTTGTTTGATGAGTTTGTATCCATGGTCCGCGAAAGCCAGGAAAAAGCAGTTGGCCACAAGAAAGCAGTGGCACAATAAATAAAAACATCAATGTCATCAAGAAGCATACATTAAATCATAACCATCATTCTCATCTTCTCAATTCTCGATTCTCAAATTCTCAATTCACAACTTCTAAATTCCATTCCCCATGAGCTACATTGAAAGCATTCACGCGCGGCAGATCCTTGACAGCCGCGGCAATCCCACTGTTGAAGTGGAAGTATTCACCGAGTCCGGTGCCTTCGGTCGTGCGGCGGTTCCGTCCGGTGCTTCCACCGGTTCTCACGAGGCGGTAGAACTGCGTGACGGTGACAAAAAGAAATACATGGGCAAAGGCGTATTGAAGGCCGTGGAAAATGTGAACTCCAAGATCGCATCGGAGATTACGGGCTTCCCCGTGTTTGATCAGACTTTGATCGACAAAGTAATGATCGAACTGGATGGCACACCCAACAAAGGCAAGCTCGGTGCCAATGCCATCCTCGGTGTTTCGCTGGCCGTAGCGAAAGCAGCAGCCATGGAAGCAGGACAGCCGTTGTATCGGTACATAGGGGGTGTCAACGCCAGCACAATGCCAGTTCCGATGATGAATATTCTGAATGGCGGAAGCCACGCTGACAACTCCATCGACTTTCAGGAGTTCATGGTCATGCCCGTTGGAGCAAGTTCTTTTTCAGAAGCGTTGCGCATGGGTGCGGAGGTGTTCCATACCCTGAAGAGTGTGTTGCATGACAAGGGACTTTCTACCAATGTTGGTGACGAAGGTGGGTTTGCGCCAAACATCAAATCCAACGAAGACGCGATTGAAATTGTACTGAAGGCGATTGAAAAGGCAGGCTACAAGCCGGGATCAGATATTTTCATCGCATTGGATCCGGCCGCTTCTGAATTCTATGACAGCAAGACCAAGACCTACCACTTTAAGAAATCATCCGGCAAAAAATTGAAGCCTTTGGAGATGGCAGCCTATTGGACCAACTGGGCCAAGAAATATCCGATCATCTCGCTTGAAGATGGTATGGCCGAAGACGACTGGACAGGTTGGAAGGCATTGACAGACAGCATCGGCAAGAAGGTACAATTGGTGGGTGATGATTTGTTTGTCACGAACGTGAAGAGGTTGCAAGAAGGTATTGACAAGGGCGTGGCCAACGCCATCCTGGTAAAAGTAAACCAAATCGGAACCCTCACGGAGACTATTGACGCCGTGAACCTCGCCAAGCGCAATTCCTACAAGAGCATCATGTCGCACCGCTCGGGTGAAACAGAAGATAACACCATTGCGGACCTCGCCGTGGCCCTGAATTGCGGACAAATCAAGACAGGTTCTGCCTCTCGTTCGGACAGGATGGCCAAGTATAATCAACTCCTCCGCATTGAAGAGGAGCTTGGTGAAGTGGCATATTTTCCAGGAAAGAATCTTTAGTCAAACATTTAGTTTTTCTATGGAAGCCGGAGCGTGATCTCCGGCTTTTTTTGTTGAATGCCTTAACCTTGCCTGCCGGTCAGGCAGGCGCAGAGGCTCGCTGAGGGGAAATCTCTGCGCTTTGCGGTTCAATTTCCAATTACCATCGGGTAAAGTCAAAAACCTGCAGATCAACGTTACTTTAAGAAGGTTTCCGCATCTAAAGTGTAATCCTTGCATTATGAATCAATGCGGTTTGACAGCCCTCTTCATTCTCGCAGCAGTGTATTCCGATGCCCAAATCAGCGGCAAGGTTACAGACAGCAAAAGCAATAAGTTCATACCCGATGTGGAGGTATTCATCCAGGGAAAAACAATATCCTCGCTAAGCAATTCCAAGGGAGAATTTGTTTTGGACGGTATAGGTACTGGGTTTGTTGATTTGATTTTATACAAGAAGGGATATCAATTGTTCAAATCCTCCATCAGGATACAAGACGATAAAGCTTATGTATTGAATCTTGAACTTATACCCTCTGCAAAGGTGAGGGTCGCAAAGGATCAGGACATTGGCCCCACAAATCTCATTGCAAAATTCAAAGAAGCCCTTTTTGGAGAGGAGCACATGGATGAATATTCAATTCTCAATCCGCACGCACTTTCTTTTACCTGGGACAAGGATGGGCTGCAACTAAAGGCCACCGAACCACTGGTAATCGACAACTTCGCACTCGGATATCAAATTAGGTACTATTTGCAGTATGGATTATTCACAGAGGACAAGACCGACCTTCAAGGCTATTTCACATTTCAACCCATGGTTGCCGAGGGAAGTGAACAAATTGTGGGCTGGGCAGCCCATCGACTGAAAACATATCAAGGTTCATTGAGGCATTTGCTAAAGTCTTTGATCCAAAGCAATGCTGAACAGGAGGGATTTACGATTTTGGATAATAGCGGGAGGACGCTTGAGCCAAAGTCTGCGATCACGCCTTCCATTCAGGACTATTATAGCGTACACCTAAATGACATCATCACGGTAAAATTCAATAAGGGTGGAGAAGTATTGTCTTCGCACATTGTGGCCAAAGGCACCCTTCAGACAAGCAGAGAAGGCATTCTGTTGATTCCTGAAAATCTTGAAGTGACCGGCCCTATGGTCCACAATAGCTTACGCATCCTGTTGCCTCTGGACTATGAACCGACAATACCCGCGCCATCCGAATTCATGCGCTATTATGAAAAGATCTATGTCCAGACCGACAAGCCTTACTACTATCCCGGAGAACCATTGTGGTTTAGGGGGTATGTTAATTACTATGTGCCATCCTGGCGTGATTCATTAAGCAGGGTGGCGTATGTGGAGATTGTTGGCGCAAACAAAAAAATCGTGCTTACCAGAATGTTGAGGATTGACAGCGGGTTTTTTCAGGGTGATTTTATTTTGCCGGATACCCTTGCCGACGGAGTGTATTTTCTAAGGGCCTATACGAACCTGAGCAGGAATTATGGAGATCAGCATTTATTCATGAAGGCCATACCGATTTTAGATATGAATGACAAGGCGGATACTGTTCAACTCAGGGCAGGAGCCTTTGTGGACAATGAACTCACCATCATGGCGGATAAGCCAAAATACAAGACTCGGGAAAAGATCACCCTTACCATTCAATCAAAAGACAAGGAAGATAAACCGTTGGTTTCGCATGTATCCATCGCTGTCACGGATGCCTTGCAGGTGGTTCCTATAAAGGACAGTATGTCCATAAAGACCGGATATCCAATTGACAAAGCCGGAAACTTTCAACACATATCATTTAAATTCCAGACGGAGTTTGGAGTCGGATATACGGGAAGATTTCGAAATGACAGGGGAAGGCCAGAGCGAACGAAGCTCACCATTCTGCAGATGAATCCCCGCAAAGCCATGTTCGCTGAATCCAATGAAGCGGGGATTTTTAACCAAACCGGGTTGAATTTCAATGACAGCGCCTCATTCCTGATAAAATCAGATAAGGCAAAGGAGTGGCCCTATGGAAAAATTGAACTTCTTGAAAGGGATAGACCCTTGGTAACCCTTCCTCCTGGAAATCATTCTTTGGAAGTCATAAAGACCGGAATGGCGCAGAGATCAATTTCAGAATATGAAGTTCCCAGGGGCACAAAACTTTTGGAAGAAATTACGGTACGGGGAAAGAAAATTGAACAAGAAACAAAGCCTTACAGAACCTATGGTGATGGTGACGTAGCGGTGCATGAAAAGGACATTAGGATTGGGTTCCCGAATTTACTTTACAGCTTACAAGGCATTTCCGGTCTATATGTCTCACCCGCCATGGGGATCATTAAGTTCACGCGGGCTATGAATCAATCGATTTTCTTTGGTTCAGGACCGCTGGTTGTCGTGAACGATGTGCCCATGTATGGCAATGCAGGTGAGATATTGAGCATGATTAACCCATCGACGGTTGAATCCATTCAGATTACCAAGCGGTTGAAGCCTATTTACGGGGCAGAAGGAGCCAATGGAGTTATTGCGGTGTACACCAAACAGGGTGTTACCGATACGGGATTCAAGAATGCGCCAAATTTTCAACGATTGTTGGTTCGGGGTTACTCGTCCCCAAGAAAATTTATCTCCCCCGATTATTCAGACCCGGCAACGGATACAAGCAGGCCTGATTATCGTGCAACCATCTACTGGAATCCCAGGATTGTAACCTCCGCAGCAACAGGAACTGCATCCGTTACTTTTTATTCCGCAGACTTACCGGGTCAATACCGCATTGTCGTGGAAGGCGTAACGCAAAATGGAGTACCCGTGCGA
>JAYVEZ010000221.1:0-12847 GCA_043773645.1 Cytophagales bacterium | reverse complement strand
CTTTTCATCCATGATGCGCTGGTCTTTGGGGGTGATTACCTCTGTCTCACCAAACTGGAAAGTCTTGTACCCAGACATGTCTTTGGTCTTGTCGAATGTGACTTTGACTTCTTGGGCGGAAGCCCGGGTAATCAGAAACACCAGAAACAAGAGAAACATGATTCGCATAAAACAAAGGTACGGAAGTAATCTGCCGAAGCCAATGTTGGCAAATTTCAAGTGAACGGTGGGCAAAGCGGGGGCGGTTGAGAAGCTTCACCGCTAAGGCACGAAGACGCTAAGGGAGTTTGAAGCACAATACCAGTGTAGTTCTCAATGCAATCGTCGATAAATCCTTTTGCGCCTCTGCGTCTTTGCGGTTTTTTTTAGCCGCATATATCAACCCCAACAAATCAACTCCTTGGATGAAAATCCCTGATCACCTGCTTGAGGTAGTCCCTGTCGAGGTGGGTATAGATCTCTGTGGTGGTGATGGATTCATGACCGAGCATCTCTTGCACCGCGCGCAGGTCTGCCCCACCCTCAATGAGGTGGGTAGCAAACGAATGGCGAAACGTGTGTGGACTGATCGATTTTTTCAATCCGATCTTTGCCGCCATCGCTTTGACAATCAAAAATATAGATACACGTGAAATTTTTCTTCCAGCCCGGTTGAGAAAAACATGGCTCTCAAAACCTTTTTGTACGGGAACATGGACACGTACCTCCTCCAGATAGATCTTGAGGTATTTCATTGCATCCCGTCCGATGGGCACCAACCGTTCCTTATTGCCCTTTCCCACCACTCGGAGAAAACCCAAATCAAAGTATACATTGGCGCGTCTCAATTCGACCAATTCCGAAACCCGGAGTCCAGAACTGTACAATACCTCCAACATCGCCCGGTTGCGGGCTCCCTCTGGAGATGAAAGGTCAATGGCCTCCAGGAGTTTCACAATTTCTGAATAATCAAGGGTGTCCGGAAGCTTGCGGCCCAGCCGCGGACCTTCGATCAGCGTGGTTGGATCTTTTTCGATCAGCTCCTCAAACAACAGGTATTTATAAAATCCTTTGATACCCGACAGTATCCGTGCCTGGCTGTGGGCACTCATGCCCAGTTCATTGATACGCTGCAAAAAACCCTGCAGGTGCTTGGCCGTGATGTTTAATGGGGACACCGTTTGTTTGGAAATGACCAGGTATTGTTCCAGCAACGTCACATCATGCACATACGCCTCAATGGAGTTCTTGGAAAGTGAACGCTCCAGCTTGAGGTAGTTTGCGAATTCCTTATTATACAGGCCCCATGAATTTCCTGCCATAGTTTTGATAGCCTGTGAATTTAGCGACATTTGTAAAGATCGTTAACCCATCCATGGCATGATAAAAAAAGTACCTGTTTTTCTTTTGGTCTTATGTTTCGCTTTTCTTGCCATTTCGTGCGCAGAGGGTACCCATTCTACCTGGAAAGCCAAAGGAGTTGACTTCAGAAAATATAAGACCTACGCATGGGTCGCTCCGGGTGATACCGTTCTGACCACCCGAAGGGACGACAAACTATTCGCAGGCAGCATCGAACACTACACCAACGAAGAACTTAAAAAGAAAGGAATGACGACAGTAACACGTAAGCCCGACGCTGTCTTTATGTTCGATACGCAAGTTGAAGACCGAATGAAGTACGAGCAGGCACCAACATTGTATATGGGTGTTGGCTATGGCGGACCTGGCTATTACGTCGGCGGAATGGCACCCGTTGCCGGCGGGCAGGTCACGGCAGTCCCTTATCGAAAAGGAACCTTAATCATAGAAATGTTTGATACTCAAACCCGTCAGCTGGTGTGGCGCGGATGGTCGCAGAAATCCATTGAAAATTCCGATGACTTGAACAACGTCATCAAGTGGGCGATAAGGGACATGATGTACAGTCTTCCCGTAAAGGTCAAATCCTAAACTCAGAACACATGAGAATTCAGATCATCAATGGCCCAAATCTCAACCTCCTGGGCAAACGAGAACCGGAAGTTTACGGCGCTCAATCTTTTGAAATATTTTTTCAAACACTGATCCAAAGCTTTCCTTCAGTAGAATTGCATTATTTCCAAACCAATGTGGAGGGGGAAATCGTCAACATGTTGCATGAAGTGGGCTTCTCCTTTGATGGCATAATCATTAATGCTGGAGGTTACACGCACACTTCAGTTGCCATCCACGATGCCATTGGCGCCATTACCACGCCGGTGGTCGAAGTACATATCTCCAATCTCTATGCGCGCGAAGAATTCCGACACCACAGTGTGATCACGTCCAAGTGCGCCGGTCTTATTACGGGGTTTGGATTGCAGAGCTATGTGCTGGCACTTATTTATCTGATGAATAGGGGGCAGTAGGGGTAATCAGTAATCGGTAAGAGGTAAGAGGTAAGAGGTAAGAGGTAAGAGGTAATCAGTAATCAGTAATCGGTAAGAGGTAAGAGGTAAGTAGTAAGTGGTAAGAGGTAATCGGTAATCAGTAATCAGTAAGAGGTAAGAGGTAATCAGTAATCAGTAATCGGTAATCAGTAATCAGTAATCGGTAAGAGGTAAGTGGTAAGAGGTAAGAGGTAAAGTAGTAAGGGGTAAGTGGTAAGATGTGATGGTTAATCCTAGATCGCTCATCGTAATTCGTGATTCTTAATTTTTAATTTTCCCATGGTTTCATTCTATCCTGGTCCTTCCCGCGTTCATGACTTTATCCCCTCATGGGTGAAAGAGGCACACATGCAGGGAGTGCTCAGCATGAATCATCGGAGTCCTGAATTCATGGACCTGATGAAGAAGACAGTCGGGTTGCTCAAACGCAAACTCGATATCCCGGATGCATACAGCATCTTCTTTACCTCTTCAGCTACGGAATGCTGGGAGGTCATCGCACAGTCGTTGGTGGTAACCAGGAGCATTCACCTCTACAATGGCGCATTCGGCCAAAAGTGGTTTGATTACACCCACCGATTAAAGCCCGAAGCCCAGGGAATCCCCTTCGGTCCGCTAAATGAACTCCGCGCCAACGAGTTGATTTTCCGCGACTGCGAAGTAATCTGCATCACCCAGAATGAGACTTCCAATGGAACACAAGTCAGCAACAAGATTATCAAAGGCATCGGCAAAGAAAACCCCGATTCACTGCTGATCGTTGACGCCACCTCTTCCATGGCAGGTATCTACCTTGACTTTGCATCGGCGGATTGCTGGTTTGCCTCCGTGCAAAAGTGTTTTGGACTTCCCGCAGGACTTGCATTGATGGTGTGCTCTCCGAGGGCGGTTCAACGCATTGGGGAAATCGGCGAGCGGAACCACTATAACAGCCTTGCGGCCATGAAAGAGATGATGGACCGGTGGCAAACAACACACACACCAAACGTTCTGGGCATCTACCTGCTCAAATGCGTGGCTAAATCGATGAACAAGATAACCCGGGTTGACAAAAAGATCGCCCGCAGGCAAATGCAATGGACCCGGTTCTTCAAGAAATCCAAATCCCTCAGGCTCTTCGTTGCAAATGAAAGGGTCCGCTCTTTAACGGTGATTACCGTGCAGGGAAGTCATGACCTGGTAGAGACGATTAAAGCAGTGGGACGCAAAAAGGGCTTATTGCTGGGCGAAGGCTATGGTGAACTAAAGAATGATACCTTCCGCATTGCTAATTTTCCGACCCTGAGAAAAAAAGAAATCGGGAAATTGCGGGCTTTCCTTACGACATATATATAGAGTGTCCTTCCATTCGCAGTCGTTTACGCCCGAAAACGACTCAATACCCCGAATTCCCCATTTTCGACCCTATTTACCTCAGATTTTTATATCTTACAGGAAGTAAGCGTTTGGAAGTCCTGTTGGATCGAAGCGCCTTAAACCTTTGCCAACTCACAGGGTCGCATGCACCTTAGAACCAGTAGAGTTTTCAAATTATTTGTCATCCTGCTTTTCTCCCTGGAGTCATTGGCACCCTCTGTATTTTTAATAACGGACGCTTCAGGGGTCCCGGTTGTCACCAACCAGGCTCAAAAATCCTTCTTCAACCATACTGTGCCAATTTCCATTTTTGCTGAAGAATGTGGCAGTGAAGAACGCTACGATGGCAGCCATGAAATAGCCATTGCAACCCATGCAGCGGTCATCGCTTTCCCAAAATTTCATAAAAGTGAACAGTCTAATTTTTCCCCTCGTCTACCTGACGACCGATTCACTTGCTCAACGCCCCTCTTTCAGCTTCATTGCCTCTACCTGATTTAGATTTATACTGGAGTCTTTCTGCGGCTCCCGTTGCGTAGGGTCACTGAATTTCAAGCGACCTCATTTCCCGATATATCCGACCGATTTTCTCCATGAATGCCATCATCTTCAAAGTAGCCTTTGTTCTTTCCCTGGGGATCTTCATTGTTCCCAAATCAATGAAGCAGGTTTTTACTTTCGTGATATGCGCAATCCTGGCCCTGACCTCTTCTGCCTGGGCCGTCAACGTGCTGATGACTGGCCAAACACTGGTCATTGACCTGGGGATTTCATTCTGGAAGGAGAATCCAACACTTACCATTGACGCCTTAAGTGCCTTCTTCATATTGATTATTGACTTCACCTGCCTGACAGGACTTTTGTACGGATGGGGATATCTCAAACCCTATTTCGAAAAGAAAAGTGCCGTAACATTATCCTTGCATCTGTTCAGCTTTATTTGGCTTCAAGCATCCATGCTTCAAGTGGTGACAATGCGCGATGGAATTTCTTTTTTGATCTCCTGGGAGATGATGTCACTCTCTTCCTTCT
The DNA here is from genome assembly GCA_043773645.1 of Cytophagales bacterium. Lineage (GTDB taxonomy): Bacteria > Bacteroidota > Bacteroidia > Cytophagales > Cyclobacteriaceae > ELB16-189. Next base: position 8,069 of record JAYVEZ010000221.1, on the reverse strand, counting down.
TGCTCGTGATTTTTGAAGGAGAGAAAGAGGCTACATTAAAAACCGGCATCGGTTACCTGATTCAAATGCATGTTGGATTCTTCCTGATCCTGGGAGGGTTTCTTACCGTCTTCCATGAAACGAACCTATTCACTTTTGATGCGCTTTCAATCTATTTCAGCAATCATAACAATTTCGGATTGTTCTTGCTCTTTTTCGCAGGGTTCGGTATCAAGGCGGGATTTGTACCCCTGCATACCTGGTTGCCCCACGCTCACCCCGCCGCTCCTTCGCATGTGTCCGGGGTCATGTCGGGCATCATGATCAAAATGGGTATTTATGGAATCATCCGCGTCCTGATGCAGGTGCAATCCGAAGTGTATGGCATTGGACTTTTTCTGACTGCCATCGCGATCATCACCGGCATCACCGGCATCCTTTATGCAATCTTTCAACACGATATCAAGAAGATCCTCGCCTATTCGAGTATTGAAAACATTGGCATCATCGGTTTGGGACTCGGCGCCTTCATGCTGGGTAAATATTTACAAAGACCCGAGTTGATGACACTCGGATTGGTGGGCGCCCTGTTTCATGTGCTGAATCACTCTTTGTACAAATCTATGCTGTTCTACTCAGCAGGCAACGTGTATTTTGCTACGCATACGCGTGATCAGAATCTATTGGGTGGACTTATCAAAAAAATGCCGCTAACGGGAATGGCCTTCCTCCTGGGATCAATCGCGATTTGTGCGATCCCGCCCTTCAATGGCTTCATTTCCGAATTTTTAATTTACAGCGGCGCCTTTCAGAATATTGGAAAAGCATCATTCAGTGAATCCCTGATCAGCATTGGAATTATTCTGGGTCTGGTGCTGATGGGTGGCCTCTCGGTATATGCCTTTAGCAAAGCCTTTGGCCTCACGTTCCTTGGATCGAGGCGCCAGCCCGAAAAGTCACACACCGAAGCGGAGGTTCCGCTGCTCATGCGCATCCCATCCTATATCATTATTACCGTCATGATGGGTGTGGCGGTGTTTCCAAACTTTTTTCTGCAATTTGTTGGAAAGGCTGCCGGTAGCATGGACGACCCCATGATCGCTACCGTACTTGCTGACAATGCCCACGCGCTTCAAAGCATCGGCATCGTCAATCTCATTTTGATTGTTTTGTTCTCGGGCATTCATTTTTTCCGCAAGGAGCGCAAGCCCAGGGTTGATATCCATTTCGGACCCACCTGGGGATGCGGATACTCTGCCGGCGACTTCAGACATCAATACACCTCAACATCATTCAATGACTCCCTTCGGCAACTCACCGAGGGTGTTATCATGGTCGACCGGAAATTTGTGCCGTTGGCTGAAGAGGAAATCTTCCCGAAACCTCATGCCTTCTCCACAGAAACAAAAGATCTGGTAGAGGAGCATGCTGTTTTGAGGCCCGTAAACTTTGCCATTAAGGAATTGCCCAGAGCCGGGTGGGCACAAACAGGATATATCCACCATTACTTGTTGTATCCATTGCTGTTCCTGCTCATTATCGGTTTGTTGACTTTCTTAAACGTGTTCTAAATGATATCAGTCCTACTCATGCTCATCGCAGCCGTGTATTTCCCTGGCGTCATTGTCAAAAGCAAGGCAAAGTTCAGCGGCCGCAAGGGACCGGGGATCTTACAGCCATGGCGTGATATTGTGCGTTTGCTTCGCAAGGGAAATGTTTTCAGCAACGCCTCCAGTTATGTGTTCCAAATATCTTCCAGCATCTATCTCACCGCCACCCTGACGGCGTTGTTGTTTATTCCCTTTGTCGACAAGGGCCCACTCATTTCATTTACCGGAGATTTTGTCCTTTTCGCATATTTGCTCGCGCTCGGACGGTTCGCGATTGTGGCCAGTGCACTGGATGTTTCGAGTGGCTTTGAAGGCATGGGTGCCAACCGCGAAGTATTGTATGGATTGCTGATCGAGCCGGCTTTCTTCATCCTCATGGGCTCACTGGCCATGTTTACAGGGCACGCTTCGTTTGCGAGTATTTTCCAGGAACTACATTACACTTCCTATTTCTCCGCCATGATCGGTCTGATCGCCGCATTCATTTTTAGTCAAATCACATTGGTGGAGACCAGTCGCCTTCCGGTAGACGATCCGTTGACGCACCTGGAACTTACCATGGTGCACGAAGTCATGGTCCTGGACCACAGTGGATTTGATTTGGGTATTATCAAACTGGCCAATAACCTGAAATTTTCAATTTTTGGGCTGCTAAGCGCCAACTGCATCATTCCACGCAACCTCGCATTGTGGGAAGAGATCCTCATATACCTGATCCTGCAAGTTGGCTTTGCCATCGGCATTGGCTTCATAGAATCATTTCGCGCCCGCAACAAAATGGCCATGAATCCACAATTTATCCTTTCGGTCAGCGCCATTGCTTCCATCCTGATTTTCGTGGTGATGATCATCAACAACAACCTGTAACACATGCTTAACTTTACAGTCATTCTCTTCATCATCTCACTGATCTACATCGCCAAGGTGGAGATGATACGAACCTACATTGGGTTGCTATCCTTCCAGGGGTTTTTACTATTTATCATTGCCTTCCTGGAGCTGGTTGAAATCGATGTTGTTCACCTCTCCTTCATCCTGCTGGAGACGCTGGTGTTCAAGGCCTTGTTTGTCCCCGTGCTTTTCCTGCGAATCGTGAAGTCCAGGAACCACCGCAACAATACGGGTCCGGTCAAAGGTTATTACTCGGTATTTATTGCCACCGTGATCGTGGCAGCCAGTTTCATGGCAGCGCATCAATTGCACTATGAAAATCTGCAAGTGAAATATTTTACGGCAGCCATCGCTTCCATCTTTATTGGACTTTTTATTGCCATCAACCACCGTGATATTCTAACCCACCTCACAAGTTACATGGTGATCGAGAATGGAATTTTTCTGTTATCCCTGGCCCTGGGATCGGAGATGCCCATGTTTGTGAATGCCGCCATCTTACTTGATATTTTTAGCAGTGTGCTGATCATGGGAATATTCTTCAACCGGCTAAAAGACTATTTTCAAAATACCGAGATTGGTACACTGTCGAAGTTAAAGGACTGACCTAATATGATTGAAATATTTTTGATCGTTACGTTTGTGTTGTCGGTGGTCACCTATTTTGTCAGGAACATCAAACTGAGTCATGCCCTCGTATTTGGTTACTTTATCTTCCTCTCCGTGCTGGGTGTTTATAAATGGCAGCATGTAGGGCAAAATACCAGTGAGTATTTTTTCTCGGATTATCTTGGCGTTATTTTCATGGCTGTACTCATTGTGGTGAGTTTCAGCTCTGCCCTGCACTACATCACGTTTGCCAGGAGTCGCGCCGTACCGTCTTCCGATGCGGCCATACACAATGCGGGAACCATTTTCTTTACCGGAGCCATTACCGGCGTCCTCTTTGCGGCACACTTTGGGGTGCTGTGGGCATTTGTCGAGGCAACCACCATGGGGGCTTCCGTGCTTATTTACCACAACCGCAACCACGAATCACTCGAAGCCACGTGGAAATATCTTTTCGTGTGCTCCATTGGTATTGCGATCGCCTTCGCGGGGATTCTATTTCTCGGGATGGCCAGCCAGGAAGTAGGGTCAGAAGACATCACCTACACAGGAGTAAAATCAGTAGCCGCTCACATGAACCCCGGTTGGCTGAAAGCATGCTTCCTGCTTGTTGTCACCGGCTTCAGTGTAAAGATGGGTCTGGTACCCCTGTTTAATGTAGACATCGACGCAAAAGATGCGTCGCCATCGCAAGTCGGAGCCAGCCTGTCTTCTGTGCTAATGAATGCAGGCTTTGTAGCAATCTATCGCTTCTATGACGCCTTCTCCGGCACCTCCATTCTTTCATGGATGAATACATTTTTGATGATCACAGGCGTATCTTCTCTTTTCTTTGCCGCCGTATACGCCCTTCGTGTGCGAAACATCAAACGCCTGTTTGCTTATTCAAGCATGGAGCATGCCAGCCTAGCCATCATTGCTTTTGCTTGCGGAGGGGTTGGATATTTTGCCGCCGTCCTTCACCTGATCATGCACTCACTTACCAAATCAAGCCTGTTCTTCCAGGTCTCTCAGATGCACCGCATCTACAACACCAAATGGGATGAGGGAATCGGAAGCTACTTGAAAGTAAATCCGCTGGGTGGGCTTGTTATCTTGTTGGGGTTCCTCTCCATCATCGGACTGCCACCTTCCGGGCTCTTCATTTCAGAGTTAATGATGGTGCAGGCATTGGTCTCGAATAACTTATGGTGGCTTGCCGTCATCATCATCGGGCTGGTGCTGGTAATTATTTACGGGCTCGCCACCCGCATGTTGGGCATCCTTTTCATCGACAAACACAACCACAACATCAACATCCGGGGTGCCACGTTGTGGGAATCGGCCATCCAACTATGCCTGATTTTATTGGTATTTTATATTGGCCTCTTCAGACCAAAAGAGATTGTCGATACGATTAATTTAGCCATCCAAACCCTTCCACACTGATATGGAAACGACAGAATACGCAACGATCAAGAACCAGGGTACAATCTCCTTACAAGAGGTTCCAATTTTGCCGTATGATCAATTCTATGCCGTCATGTCATTGCTCCTGCAAGATCCTGGCAAACACTGTGTAAATTATTATGCCTACCCTGACGGAAATTGCCTGAAGTTCATTGCGTGTGTAGCCGATGATTCAGAGGCAACCATTGCTATCCTCTCCCATGAACTTCTGCTTCACGGAAAGAAGCAATTGCTTTCCCTGACGCGCGATTTTTTTCCAATGCACATTTATGAAAGAGAAATCCATGAAAATTTTGATGTTGACTTCGTTGATCATCCATGGCTGAAGCCGGTGCGCTATGCATTCAACCGGGTTGATAAAGACAAAATCATCAACAACTATCCATTTTACCAGATTGAAACGCAAGAACTCCACCAGGTGGGAGTTGGACCGATTCATGCCGGCGTGATTGAGCCTGGACATTTCCGCTTTCTATGTAACGGGGAAACTGTGCTCCACCTTGAAATTCAGTTGGGTTGGCAGCACCGCGGGGTGGAGGCCCTTTTTCTTTCCAAACCCACCCTGCTTCAGCGGACGATCCTGTCAGAATCCATTGCCGGCGACACGGCCGTCGGTCATTCAAACGCTTTCATTGCTGTGGTGGAATCACTGGCTTCCATTAAGATTAACGAACGGCTCGACATGGAACGAACCATTGCCCTCGAAGTTGAGCGCATTGCCATGCACATCGGCGACCTTGGAAATATGAACATTGGCCTCGCCTATCAGCTCGCTTCCTCGGTATTTGGCACCTTGAGAACACCCGTGATCAACTATTCTCAAACCTGGTGTGGCAATCGGTTTGGCAAAGGGCTGAACCGCGTCGGCGGAACACACTATCCCCTCACAGAAGAACTGACAGAAAAGCTCACCAAGCTGCTGGATAACTTTGAAGCGCGCTTTACGCCCATGGCGGATCGCATGTTTTCGCTTCCGAGCGTATTGATGCGGGTGGAGAATATTGGTAAGGTGACCGAAAAACAAATGCAACTTATCGGTGCTGTCGGCATGACGGCCCGCATGGCCAACATCACCCGCGACATTCGCACATCCCATCCGACCGGGACATACAAGAAATATTCCATCGAAACCAAAACCCTGGATGGCGGCGATGTGTGGGCACGTGCCATGTTGCGCAAAATGGAGATTGAAGTCTCGATTGAGTACATCCGGACCCTGCTGAAAAAACTGGTGCATGTTGATCCCGCCACTGCAAGGCCAACGGACCAGGACAATGTGAGGCTCGCACCCCAGGCCCTGAGCGTATCGCTGGTAGAAGGATGGCGAGGTGAGATCTGCCATTGCGCCATTACGGACAAAGATGGAAACATCGCCCATTACAAGGTCAAGGATCCCTCAATTCACAATTGGTATGCTTTGGCACTCTCGCTCCGAGACCTTGAAATATCAGACTTCCCGATCAACAACAAGAGTTATAACCTTAGTTATTGTGGGCATGATTTGTAATAATATCGGTTATCTTAGGATGTATAGCTTTTGTCATGTGGACGAACGAAATATTATATTAATTTGATGCAACATCACGAACCGCAAGCTTGAGGCAAGAATTGAAGAAATGAAAGCAGTACAGATATTTGAAGGCATCACCCTCCTCACGATGCTGGTGTATTTTGTGCCCGTGCGTTGGAAGCAACCTCTGTGCTTGCTCTTGTCCCTGGGGCTCTTTGTTTTCACGGGTCGTTGGGCAATTCAAAGTCTTGTGTATGGTCAGCAAATTGTTGAACCACTCTCCATGCCTTTTTGGTTTCACCATTCCACGCTCCGCATCGATAAACTCTCCGCCTTCTTCATTCTGGTGATCAATTTTGGCTCACTGACCAGCCTACTGTACAGCAGGGGTTATCTGAAAATGTATGAAGCCACCAAAAGACCGCAGGAATTTTCGTTGCATTATTTCTTTTTGATGTGGCTTCAGATTGCAATGATCCTTGTGGTCACCTTGCAGGAGGGGCCACCATTCCTCGTTGCCTGGGAAGTGATGTCCATTTCATCTTTTCTGCTCGTCATCTGGGAGGCAGAGAAGAAAGAAATCCTCAACACAGGCATTTACTATCTTATCCAGATGCACGTGGCCTTATTCTTTGTTCTCGCGGCGTTCGCATTGGTAGAGGCAAAGACCGGTATCTCCGGATTTGATGGACTGACACCCTACTTTAAGGAACATTCCTCCATCCCCATGTTCTTGCTCTTTTTCGCTGGTTTTGGAATCAAAGCAGGCTTCATACCCCTCCACTCCTGGCTACCCCACGCGCATCCTGCAGCACCTTCCCACATTTCAGGTATCATGTCGGGAACGATGATCAAGATGGGTATCTATGGTATCCTTCGGGTCACCATGAGCATCAACGACAACCTCATGGAAATTGGAACCATCGTCCTGATTGTGTCATTGATCTCATCCGTGTTCGGCGTATTCTTCGCCATCTTCCAGCACGACCTGAAGAAAATGCTCGCCTTCCACAGCATTGAAAACATCGGCATCATCGGCATTGGCATCGGCACGGGGATCATTGGCAAGGCCCTGAATCAACCTGTCATCTGTCTCCTTGGTTTCAGCGGAGCCTTGCTTCATGTACTGAATCACAGCCTCTTCAAGTCGTTGTTATTCTATTGTGCAGGCTCTGTTTACAATCAATGCCACACCCGCGATGTGAATGAACTGGGCGGACTGATTAAGAAGATGCCACAAACGGCGATTCTCTTCTTACTGGCCTCCACGGCCATTTGCGGATTGCCACCCCTGAACGGATTCATTTCTGAATTCTTGATATATAAAGCATTTTTCACCGGACTGGGTGGAGACATTTATACTTCCATACTTTTTCTGGGAGCCATCATTGGACTTACCGTAACCGGAGGACTTGCTGTCTTCTGTTTCTCAAAAGCATTTGGCATCGTTTTCCTCGGCGCTGCACGCACATCAAAAAGTCAGCATGCCCATGAGGTTCCCTTCAATATGCTGTTGCCACAATTACTCATTGCAGTGCCGATTGTTTTGATTGGCTTGGGGTCTTTCTTGTTCATGCCTTTGCTTCAACCGATTGCCGAATTGTATTTGCCTGCCGGTTCACCTGCGCCAGCCGATATTATAGGCCCTGTCTTACAACCTGTAAGTCTTGCCATGGGTGGTTTTGTTTTATTGGTATTGGTTATGTGGATAGTCCGGAAGGCGCAACAGCAAAAGCAGATCATTGCAACCGGACCCACATGGGGTTGTGGATACCCGGCCCTGACCCCTGCCCATCAATATACTTCCACCACCTTTGCCGACAACCTCAACCGCATGGCCGGTTTTTTTTCAGGGGTGAAGACCCATTATCATCCTATCCAGAAGGAAGATATCTTCCCTGTGGAAGTAAGGAAGTACGAAACCCACCAGGAAGACGAGTTGGAAAAATTCCTCATCCTGAAGCCATCACACTATTTTCTGGAGGTGATGCTGAAGTTTACCGTGCTGCGAAGTGGTAAAA
>JAYVEZ010000220.1:0-8973 GCA_043773645.1 Cytophagales bacterium | reverse complement strand
GGGGTAAGGATATCAAAGTGGATTGGCAAGTCAATTTCAACCACCGGGGTGAGCATTTCGTCGGTAATCGTGGCAGCCACAACCGCTTCAAACCGTTGCTGGAAAGCCAACAGGTTCACCGGGTCGAGGGTCAACCCAGCGGCATACTTGTGCCCCCCAAACTTCTCGAGCAGGTCGCCACATTGTTCAATGGCCTGATACAGGTCAAATCCGTTGACACTGCGTGCAGAGCCTGTAATTTTGTCATTGGATTCGGTAAGAATCACGGTCGGTCGGTAGTAGTGTTCAATACACCGAGCAGCAACTATGCCAATTACTCCTTTGTGCCAGGTATTTTTAAATAAAACAGTGCTTTTGGCTTTTTGAAGCGATTCATCAGCCCCAATCATCGCCAATGCCTCCTCCGTGATGTTTGCGTCAAACTCCCTTCTCAGGTCATTCTTGACATTGACTTTTTCGGCACAAGCGCTGGCCTCGTCTTCGGTGCTGGAGATGAGAAGCTCTACAGCACCTCGCGCATGGGCGACTCTCCCCGCCGCGTTAATTCTGGGACCCAGCGTAAAAACCACTCCGGAGATGTCGAGCTCATTCTTGATACCAGCAATATCTTTCAGGGCCTTAAGTCCAGGCCTTGGATTTTCATTTAACTTTTTGAGACCATAGTGAGCAAGTACCCTGTTTTCTCCATTGATGGGAACAATGTCTGAAGCAATGCTGACGGCGACAAGGTCAAGAAATCCGTACACCGTTTCTTCATTTCCGTATTTTCTGGCGAACGCCTGAATTAATTTGAAGCCAATGCCACAACCGCTGAGTTCGGAAAATGGATAATTGCAATCATCTTGCTTTGGATCGAGGACCGCTACAGCCTGTGGTATTTTTTTATCAGGCAAATGATGATCACAGATAATAAAATCGATGCCTTTGTGATTGGCCAACACAACCATATCCGCCGCCTTGATGCCAAGGTCAAGGGCTACGATGAGCGAGAAATTATTTTCTTCCGCCCAAATAATCCCTGCTTCTGAAACGCCGTAGCCTTCAGCATAGCGATCAGGAATGTAAAAGTCACATTGTGAATAGAAGGTCCTGAGATAACTTAAGACCAATGCCACGGACGTTGTGCCATCCACATCATAGTCACCATAAATCAGAATTTTTTCTTTTCTGTCGATGGCCAGCTTCAATCTTTCAACAGCACGCCCCATATCTTTCATCAAGAAAGGATCATGAAGATCTTCAAGCAATGGGCGAAAAAATTTCTTAGCCTCTTCAAAGGAATGGATTCCTCGTTGGAGTAGAATAGCTGACAGGTATTTGTTGATGTTGATGGCTTTGCTGAGAGCCTCGATTTGCGGCACATCAGGAATGGTCTTGTAAAGCCAGCGGCGGTTCATCTATTTGTCTTGAAAATTTATGGCGCCTGGTTTTCCGGGGAGCCCATCTTTTCCTTTTGTCCCTTTCTTACCTGATTTTCCATCCATCTTGCTGTTGCCCAGCGGGCTGAGTCCCGAAAATCCGCCAGCCCCTCCATCTCCACCAAGGCCCAGATTGCCGCCGTAGGTTCGGACGATAAGCTTTTCACCCAGCATGGATCTTAATTCCGGAATGCTGGGAGAAATAAAAGTTACTGTACCCGAATTTCCTCCATTCCCTCCGTTTGCCCCCGCCCCGCCTGTTCCGCCGTTTCCGCCCTGGCACAATCGGGTGCCGGGACCACCTCCACCACCCAATCCCCCCGTGGAACCATCGCCAGCGTCGCCTCCGGAAATATCAATGAGCAGATTCCCCTTTAAGTCAATGTCTGAAAGATACAGAGACAGGTTGGTGCCCCTTCCGCCATCGGTGCCATCTGTTCCTATATTGCCCGGCTCGCCATCGGTGCAAGGGCTGGAGGGAGACATGCCAGGGCGGCCGTGACGACCGGGCAACCCATGAACACCCTTTCCTTCAATCACACATCCCCGAAAGAAGATGGCCTTTTTTACGTGAATAAAATTATCGGGCTTCAGTTGGTTAAGAATGATTTTGGAAGAATCATACATGACCAAGGTGTCCACAACCAAAATGTCATATCGACTGAGTTCATAGATTTCTTTGGGCTTCAACACAAGTTTCGTAAGCCGAACCTGTCCCCACGAGGGCAGGGAGAGCCACAGCCCAATTATTATTACGCCCGTACGCATCATGAAGTAAAAGTATGAAAACAAAAAAGCAGTGCCGTACTGACACTGCTTTTGAAAAGTCCTTTTTATGTGACTATTTCTTCTGGGCTTTTTCAGCCTTATCGGCCATTACGCCTTCCATGACATCTTTTATCTCTACCCGAACGCCGTCCTTGTAGGGTACGATCCAGGCATCTTTAACGCCCATATCGCGCATGTACTTTTTAAAAGTATCGGCTTCCCAATAGTCGCGGAAAATGCCGATCGTGATCTTTTGGGGATCGGCAGCATCTTTGCCCGCGGCTTCTCCGCCAAAGTTGGGGTTATTATCGAAATACTTTGAAAGGTCTTTGTTTTTGAAAGCTCCTACCTGCACCTTGAAAACAACTCCTTTCGAAAAATCCATCGGGCTAACGGGAGGGTTTTCCTTTAGCTGAGCCAACTCGGTCTTTGCAGAGGTGAGCTCCCCACGCATACGGGAAATCTGGTCTTCCAGTTCAGCAACCTTAGCATTCTTGTCACTGACCGTTGATTGCAGCTGTTTTATTTGGCCGTTGAGCAGCGTTGCGTTGTTTTCAGCCGATTGTTTGGCTTCTGTAAACTGCTTCAGGCTTTCAGGGTTTTTGCCAAACTCCTTTGCTTTCTTTTTCCATTCCTTTTTCTCCTGTTTGGAGAGCTGGGCGAAAACCTGTGAGCCGGAAAAAATCAAAGCCAGGCAGACAAATAGTAGTCTAGTTTTCATTGTTGTTGGGTTAATTAATTGTTAAAAATAATAAAAAACTTTAATACTATCGGGCATGAAGGGCTTTGGCATTGGGTATTGAGCTCCGCAATGCCTAATGCCCAAGCCCCAATACTTACCTTACACCATCTTTTCAGGCCTTACCCACTCATCAAATTGCTCTGATGTTACAAGGCCCAACTCAACCGCGGCTTCACGCAAAGTCTTGTTTTCCTTGTGTGCCTTCTTTGCAATTTTAGCTGCGTTTTCGTAACCAATATGTGTGTTGAGCGAAGTGACGAGCATAGGGAATTCTCCATGTGCTTTTTGATCACCGGCAGATTAGGTTCGATACCAATAGCACATTTATCATTGAATGAAACGCAGGCATCTCCAATCAAGCGGGCCGACTGAAGAACATTGGCGGCAATGACCGGTTTGAATACATTCAATTCAAAATGTCCGTTGGAGCCGCCGATGGATACAGCAACATCATTTCCCATGACTTGTGCACAAACCATGGTCAACGCCTCCGGTTGCGTTGGATTCACTTTTCCAGGCATGATGGAAGAACCCGGCTCGTTATCGGGTATGATAATTTCTCCAATGCCGGAGCGGGGCCCTGAACTCAACATGCGAATGTCATTACCAATCTTCATGAACGAAACGGCGGCTCTTTTCAAAGCCCCCGAAAGTTCTACCATCGCATCATGAGCGGCCAGCGCTTCAAACTTGTTGGGAGCGGTAATGAAGGGATAACCTGTAAGGTCTGCAATCTTCTTCGCGACCAACACATCATATCCTTTCGGAGTATTGAGCCCCGTACCGACGGCCGTGCCCCCCAAAGCCAACTCCCTCACGGCCTCCAGTGCATTTTTGATGGTGCGCATGCTGTTGTCGATCTGCTGCACATAGCCTGAAAATTCCTGACCAAGCGTAAGCGGGGTTGCATCCATAAAATGGGTACGGCCTGTTTTCACAATCGCATTGAAGTCGATTGACTTTTTAGCGAGGGTGTCCCGAAGTTTTTTCATACCGGGCAAAGTGATCTCCACCACTTGCTTGTAGGAGGCAATGGACATGGCAGTAGGAAATGTATCATTGGATGATTGGGATTTATTCACATCATCATTGGGGTGAAGCACTTTCTTTTCATCGGTAAGCTTTCCGCCTTGAATCACATGAGCCCGGTAAGCAATCACCTCATTGGCATTCATGTTGCTTTGGGTTCCTGACCCGGTTTGCCAGATCACGAGCGGAAATTGATCGTCCAGTTTCTTTTCAAGAATTTCGTCGCAGACTTTTGCGATCAAGTCTTTCTTGTCGGCTGCCAGCACGCCGAGTTCGTGATTGGCCATGGCCGCCGCTTTCTTCAGGTAGCCAAAAGCATAGATGATTTCTTTCGGCATGCTTGCTTCAGGTCCTATCTTGAAGTTGTTGCGGGAACGTTCGGTCTGTGCACCCCAATATTTATCAGCGGGTACTTGCACCTCGCCCATGGTGTCTTTTTCGATGCGGTAATTCATGTTGGTAGCTGGTTTAAGTCATAACAAAAATAGGAAAGCAAATCTATTTGGTTTCAAATTCGTATTAGTCATTCATCATGTACATCAAGATCGGGATTTTCTCTTTGGTTTTAATATTACTGGCTTTGGCCGGTTGCAGTCATCAGGAGTCGGTTCAGACCGCCTTTATCATCCCCGAAAAGGACCTTATTCCCGAAGGGATGGCTTATGATCCGGCAACCAAGACTTTCTTTGTCAGCAGCGTGGCGAAAAGAAAGATTATCACGTTTTCGCTTAGTGGTAAGGCGGAGGATTTTATTTCTTCGGGCCAAGACGGAATTGGAGAAGTGCTTGGAATGAAGGTGGATCCAAGGAAACAACAATTGTGGGCTTGCAGTAATACCAAGGGTGATACAGCCATGTCGGTTGTGCATCAATTTGACATTGCTACAAGAAAACTCATCCGCAAATATGAATTGACAACCACAGCAGAAACTCATTTGTTTAATGATTTGGTTATTATTGATTCCGGTGTTTACATTACCGACTCTGATTTTGATGCTGTGTATCGTATCAAACCCGGAGAGGATCATCTAGAAATTTTTCTAAAGTGTCCTGACTTGCACTACTGCAATGGGATAACGACGAGTCTAAAAGGAGATCACTTGATGGTAAGCGCTTCAAGCGGCGTCTTTAGTATTGACCTTTATTCCAGGAAACTTCGAAAAGTGAATTTTCCGAATTACTTAGTCTTTGGTTTTGACGGACTCTATGGCTACAATAAATCCTTTATCGGAATTCAAAACACGACATTCCCAGTAAGTGTGAATCAATTCCACTGGGACAATGAAGAAAAGGAGATTGAAAGAGCGGACAACCTGGTCACCAACCATCCCTTGTTTGATACTCCGACCACAGGAGTCATTGTGGATGATTGGTTTTACTTCATTGCCAATAGTCAACTGGGTAATTTCGATGGCGCTAAAATACTTAAGCCTGAAGACCTAAGGGAAATTTATATCCTGAAAGTAAAACTAAACTAATGGTGGGCGTCAAGCGTCCGGCATCAAACCAAATTAAGAATCCCTTTCTCTTTGGCCTCCAGGGCCGATTCACCCATAAGGAACTCATCCACCGCCCTTGCGGCCTCACGTCCTTCGCTGATGGCCCAGACCACCAGGGACTGGCCCCTTCGCATATCGCCAGCTGAAAAAACACCCTCGGTTGAAGTTTGGTAACGCTGACATTTCACGTTGCCGCGCTCATCCAACTCAACCTCAAGGTGATGAAGGAGCCCTTCTTTTTGTGGATGCAGAAATCCCAAGGCCAACAACACCAAATCACACGGCAGTATTTTCTCTGTGCCCGGAATCTCTTTCAGTGTGGCGGGTTTGCCTGGTTCAGAAGACTTCCACTCAACCTCAATCACTTTCAATGCTTTTAGTTTTCCGCTTTCGTCTCCCAGGAACTCTTTCGTAACAATGCTCCATTGTCGTTCGCAGCCTTCTTCATGGGAAGTGGATGTGCGGAGAATCATCGGCCAATTTGGCCAAGGCATTGAATCGCTCCGATCGACGGGTGGCTTATGGAGGATTTCAATTTGAGTAACAGAGGTTGCGCCGTGACGGTTGGAAGTCCCCACGCAATCAGAACCAGTATCTCCTCCACCCAGCACAATAACATTTTTTCCGGCAGCGAGTAATTCTTCGCCTTCAACATTTTTTTGGCTGACTCTTTTGTTTTGTTGAGTAAGAAAATCCATTGCAAAATGAATGCCTTTCAGGTTCCGTCCGGGAAGGGGTAAGTCCCGGGGAATGGTAGAGCCACCACAGAGAAGTACGGCGTCATACTCTTCCTTCAACTGTTGAGCGGACATATTCACGCCAACATTGATCTTGGTTTTAAACACAACACCTTCAGCCTCCATCACTATGATGCGTCGATCGAGTACACCTTTGTCGAGTTTAAAATCGGGGATGCCGTATCGCAACAATCCACCCACCGCATCAGACCTTTCCAAAACGGTGACGGCATGCCCTGCATAATTCAATTGGGCTGCCGCGGCAAGTCCCGCAGGACCTGAACCGACGACTGCTATTTTCTTCCCCGTTCTGATCAAGGGAATTCTGGGTGTGGCATATCCCTTTTCAAAAGCCATTTCTATGATCGACTTCTCTATGTATTCTATCGCAACGGCTGGTTTGTTGATGGCAAGTACACAAGATGCCTCGCAAGGAGCAGGACAGATGCGGCCGGTGAACTCAGGGAAGTTATTTGTGGAAATCAATATTTCATAGGCGAGTTTCCAGTTTCCCTGGTAGGCGGCATCATTGAATTCGGGAATATTGTTTCCCAGCGGACAGCCATGATGACAAAATGGAACACCGCAGTCCATGCAGCGCGCTGCCTGTTTTACAGTCAACGCTGAGTCAACAGCACCCTCCACCTCTTTATAATCATGGAGGCGTTCAGGCACCTCTCTCTTTTTCGGAAGTTCCCTGGCAGTTTCCAGAAATCCAGTCGGCTTACCCATGGGCTATGCCTTTACGGCGATTTGCTTGTGTTGTAGTTTTCTTTTTTTCAACACCTCTTTGTATTCGATCGGCATTACCTTTACAAATTGCCCAAATGTGGTTTCCCAATCTTTCATAAGACCAGCCGCCACCTGGCTATTCGTCAAAGCGAAATGATCTGAAATCATGGTGTGCAGTAAAACCTCATCTTCAGGATCCATTTCATCAAGCAGTACCATTTCCATGTTGATGTTCTGTATTAAATTATTGCTGGGGTCAAGCACATAGGCCACGCCACCGCTCATCCCAGCAGCAAAATTTCTTCCTGTCTCACCCAAAACAACGACGGTTCCTCCAGTCATATATTCGCAGCCGTGATCACCTACACCTTCAACCACCGCTTGCACCCCTGAATTTCTCACTGCAAAACGCTCGCCAGCCCTGCCATGAATGAAAACTTCGCCGGAAGTGGCGCCATACAATGCAACATTTCCTACAATGATGTTTTGGGAAGGGTCGTATGTGATTCGTTTGTCAGGATAGATGACCAGGCGTGCCCCGGAAAGTCCTTTGCCAAAATAATCATTGGCATCACCCTCCAGTTCAAAAGTTATACCCTTAGCGGCAAAGGCCCCAAAACTTTGCCCTGCGGTTCCATGGAATTTGAAGTGTATGCCATTGGTTTGCTCAATGGATGGAGGATAACGCTTTGAGATTTCATTGGATAACATGGCGCCTACAGCCCTGTCTTCGTTGGTGATAGAAAAGACACCTTGCACAGAATCACCGTCTTCAAGAAAAGGCTTAGCTATCTTGATGAGTGTACGATCAAGCACATGTTCAATACCGTGGTCCTGTTCCTCTTGTCTGAATAAAGCCGTATCCAGACTGATGGGTTCTTTGTATAAGATGGGGGTTAGGTCAAGGTTGCTGAATTTCCAGCGTTCATCGTTTTCTTGCAGTTCGAGATAATCGCTTTGCCCCACCATTTCATTGATGGTTCTGAAGCCGAGCTCTGACATAATCTCCCGCAATTCCTCCGCGAGAAAAGTGAAAAGGTTCACTACATATTCCGGCTTTCCGGTGAATAGGGCCCTTAATTCCTTGTTTTGAGTAGCCACACCCACGGGACAGGTGTTAAGGTGGCATTTTCTCATCATGATGCAGCCAGAAGTTACCAACGCAGCCGTCGCTACTCCCCATTCTTCAGCCCCCAGCATCGCTGCGATGGCTAAGTCTCGGCCGGTGCGTATTTGTCCATCAGTCTGCAGTACTACACGGCCACGTAATTTATTTCTCACCAGGGTTTGATGCGCTTCAGCAAGACCAAGCTCCCAGGGCAATCCTGCATGACGGATTGAGCTGAGGGGTGAGGCGCCTGTGCCTCCATCATGACCAGAAATCAGGATCACGTCGGCATGTGCCTTCGCAACACCAGAAGCTACTGTACCAACGCCCGCTTCGGAAACCAACTTCACGCTGATACGCGCTTCGCGGTTGGCATTTTTTAAATCGAAAATCAGCTGTGCAAGATCTTCAATGGAATAAATATCGTGGTGGGGTGGAGGAGATATCAATCCAACACCCGGGGTGGAATGACGCACGCGGCCGATCCAGTCGTCTACTTTATGACCTGGTAGCTGACCACCTTCTCCGGGCTTGGCACCTTGTGCCATTTTGATTTGAAGCTCCTTTGCGTTGCTAAGATAATAGCTTGTTACCCCAAATCGACCGGAGGCCACTTGTTTAATGGCTGAGTTCTCCCAGTCGCCATTGGGTTTACGGAGGAAGCGCACTTCGTCTTCACCACCTTCGCCACAGTTACTCTTGCCTCCGATACGGTTCATAGCAATGGCAAGGGTGCTGTGCGCCTCGTGTGAAATCGAACCGAAGGACATGGCGCCCGTAGCGAATCTTTTGAAAATGGATGTAGCAGGTTCGACTTCACTTAATGGAATGGATCTTCCTTTGCGGAACTTCAACAGGCTCCGAAGCGTGATCGCCTTTTCACTTTGATGATTGATGAGGGAAGTATATTTCTTAAATAATGAATAGTCATTGGTCTTGGT
>JAYVEZ010000219.1:0-2213 GCA_043773645.1 Cytophagales bacterium | reverse complement strand
TGGTCGTGAATTGACATTCACGACCAGCAACTCTTTTGTGCGAAATCCAATAACATTCAACATCTCTTGACCACAAACATTAAGCCTGATGGCTTAGGGTTAAGTCTCTGTAAGTTGATAATTTAAGTCAGCGGGCTGAACATGTCTGTAACTTTAAAACTCTCCGGATTTATCCGGGGAGTTTTTAGTTATGGTCGTTTTAATGGGGATGAAATGCAAAAGGATTTCCCGCGGATCAATGCGCACTGATCTGCGGTGTATTCAAATCTGCGGGATCAGCGGGAAATGTATTGGTATTTAGTCAGGAAAACATAATCTCCAATATTCTGACAATCTCTCCCTTCATCGGAACTTGGCACGATGCATGAGAATGACATCTCTTACGCGATAAGATCTTGTATTTTCAAGATATACAATGCCCTCGGACCGGGTTTGCTGGAATCTGCATACGAAGCGGCATTGGTATTTGAAATAGAAGCGGCCGGACTTCGCACAGATTCTCAAGTCCCATTGCCTATGGTGCATAACTCCGTTACAACTGAAGTTGGATATCGAATGGACATCATTGTTGAGGGAAAAGTCATCATAGAAATTAAGTCGGTTGAGTCGTGGACTGAAGTGCACCATAAGCAACTTATTACTTACCTCAAACTCTCTGGGTTGAAGCTCGGTCTCCTTGTAAATTTCAATACGGCTGATATTTCAAAGAGTATTTTCAGGAAAGTGAATGGGTTGTGAGGGTCCAGACGGATAAACATAAAAAAGTTTTCTGCATCCCGATAGCCATCGGGAGCGCAGATTGAACTCGCTGATACCGCTGATCAATGAACTAATCTGCGAGTTCAATCTGCGCCATCCCCGGGAAATGCATTAACCTTCGCAATCCAACAGAATTGGTTCCTCGATAAGATGTATTTTAATTTTTTAGCTACCTTAGTTAAGCAAATGAATTAGGGGAAACTTTGCCGGGAGCGATCTTCCCTGTCAACGCACCTGCGAAAATTTTCAGGCTAACAATAAGTGAAGAGCTTTCCCGCATCCCGATAGCCAGCGGGAGCGGAGATTGAACGCGCTGAAGACAGCATTGTCTAGAGATAAGGAGTCATACGAATGAAAAAAGGCATCAACCGAAAACAAAGGAAAACCAGCTTGCCAAAAACCGTCAAGTGGGATTATTTTGATCATCAGGGAAAACGCATTACTAAACCTGCGATCATTGATCGTTGCAACAAACTTGTGCTTCCTCCCGCCTGGCGCGAAGTCTGGATAGCCATGGATGCAAAGGCAAGCTTGCAAGCCACCGGTCTCGACGTTAAGGGTCGATTGCAATACCGGTATCACACGAGCTGGACGGAGGAGCGGGCGGCAGAGAAGTTTGACGGCATGACTGGATTTGCAGAGGTGCTGCCGATGATCCGAAAGAAGGTGGACACTGACCTTGCCCTGAAGGGAATGCCCAAAGGGAAAGTGGCGGCGCTCATCGTCAAGTTGATCGACATCTACCATTTTCGTGTAGGCAATGATGAGTACGCCAAACAAAACAATTCTTATGGACTGACTACCCTGAAAGAAGGACACGTCATCTTTGATCGCTCCAGGACGGCCGAAGGAGAACTGGATGCCGTGTTCGAGTTTGTGGGGAAGTCAGGGAAGTTGTGGAAGCGCAGAATATGGGAAGATGACCTCGCCAGGCTTATTGACGCATCGGGAGCCGTGGGAGGAAGGCACAAGAAACAGGACTTGTTCCGTTACGAAGATGGTAATGGTATTGATCATGACATTAAGTCCAACCACATCAACGAGTACCTCGATAACATCACCTCTAAGTTTGGAAAAGTGACTGCAAAAGATTTCCGCACTTGGGCCGCAACGTGGAAGACCGCCTCGCGGTTGTCAAAGCAACTGGACCCTGATTCACCAACAGGACGTAAACGCGTGGCCAATGAAGTGATCAAGACGGTGGCTTCCGACCTGGGGAACACGCCCACCGTATGCCGGTCGAGCTATATCCACCCGGCGATATTATCAGATTGGACAGATGGAAAGTTTCGCGCCAGGTGGAACAAGGCCAGCAAGAGCAGGAAGGTGACAGGGTTATCAAAGGAAGAGACGACTACGCTGGTGTATTTGAAGTAAAGCGCATGCAATACGAAGCTTACCTCCTCACCATGGCCCAGATCGCAGGGGTGCTTGTAGGGATTGCCAGCCTGGCG
>JAYVEZ010000218.1:0-12832 GCA_043773645.1 Cytophagales bacterium | reverse complement strand
AGTGTTGGTTGCCACAACAATGTGATTAGCTTTTATTTTGAAACCGTTTGCGGTTGCTCCTTCCTTAGTAATGCTTTCGGCTTTTGTTTCAGTGTAAATGTTTCCGCCCAATTGTATAAAGGCATCTGCCAATCCTTTTATGTAAAGAAGAATATGAAACTGCGCCTGATTGGGAAATTTAATACACCACTTAACTTGTTCTGCTACGATGGAAGGAATGTTATTTAACATTTCTGTTAAAAGTCCAGCACGTTGTGTTGCTTTATATTCTTCCTGCAATGTTTCGGCAGAATCGGAAGGGTGTGAAAATAAATAACCGTCCACTCTTTTAAAATGACAATCAATATTATGTTGCTTAACGGTATTGGCTATCCATTCGATTGCTGCTGTGTGACTTTGTGCAGCTAATTTTGATGTGGCTTGGTCAAAAGTTTTTTCTAATTCAAAATAACGGTCGTCAAGTGCGCATGTAAGATGCGCTGTGGTTCTCCCGGTTTCTCCGCTGCCAATAAATCCATCTTCAACTAATACTACTTTTCGTCCTTCTTTTGCAAGACAATACGCAGAGGTTAATCCAGCAATACCGCCACCAACTACTAAAATGTCTGTTTCAATTTCGCTGCTTAATTTTTCAAAAGCTATTGGCTCTATTGCTGATGCAAACCAAAAGGAAAGGTTATCGCCAGATGTAATGTTACCGCTTGCGTTTTGTTCTATTTCATTTTTATTTTCTTCCATTTTATATATTCGCTTAAGTTATGCTGTGAATGAGTTTTAATAAAAGAGTTCAAATGGTATGCCCCTTCTAATTAGGCTTAATTGTCAATAATATGAGGTTTGAGGAAATTTAGTGCTTGGTTACTATTTATGAATGTAGAGAAAACACCACAAGACAGCCTTGGCATTCATTTTGTCTTTCTCCGTCCATTTAATTCCGTCTCTAAATGTCTCTCGTTGTATTCCTTTTGTTCAATTTCAATCTCTGTTGGGTTTCGGGGCATAAAGAAACGTTCACTTGTTCGCGTAGAGAATTTGAGTTAGTTAGGTCTCACCGTTAAATTTTCTCTTGTCTGCGGAAACGAGTCTTGGTCTGACTAAAGATGAGTCGTACACCCGCAAGTATCGACACTCCCCCACCTCAAATCCAGCCAAATTAAAACTCGTTCGGGAAAACCATACACCCATACATCAACACGTCAACACATCAACACCTCAACACCTCAACACGTCCTCACAAACTTCCCGTCCAGAAAACCGACATACGCGCACGAATCGTCACTACCACCAACGTAATGAAATAAAGCAGAATGCCTGCCCCTGAAAGAATCCCGCTGATTTTGCGCCCATCGAAGCTGCCGAGGGCATCTGAAATTATCCTCATCAGCAACGACCCCTGCACGAGTATGATCCACGCATACAAGACGGGATGGTAGGGCTTGATGGAAATACCAAGCACGGCCGGAAGAATGATCGGGCCATGGGCAAAAATCATGGAGAATGTATAGCCAATAAAAAATACATGCACCATCATGTCATAGGAAAGTGCTGTCTCAGGCAGCAACATGAAAAGAATTCCTTCAACCATGAGCCAGGCATTTGCCACCATCAAGGCAATGGAGGAAAACCGGGTAAGTCCATCCTTCTTAAGACCCACACGGATCACGTCATACCTGAGCATCCACACCGCGATGCATAAAAATGATGCGCCTGATACATACTTTCCAATTCCGTAAAACGGCATCAATATCCCCGTCAGAAAAAGTGTAAGTAAACCT
The DNA here is from genome assembly GCA_043773645.1 of Cytophagales bacterium. Classification (GTDB taxonomy): domain Bacteria; phylum Bacteroidota; class Bacteroidia; order Cytophagales; family Cyclobacteriaceae; genus ELB16-189. The sequence continues at coordinate 11,057 of JAYVEZ010000218.1, read as the reverse complement.
AGCAAGAAGTATTTCACCCCCGTGCTCACCGGAAGAAATTTGGACAACTCCAACCGCTCCGCCGTAATGGTGAGCAACAGGAACCCCATCCACCAGGGAAAGGCGGAAGGATAAAACTTTTCGTGGATGAGCATGCCATTGCCCACCACCAGGCAACCTGCACCCGCCAGCATCAGCAATGCAGAAAGGTCGCGGGGATACAAATACAGGTACCACATATGAATGCCGAACAGACCGATGCTCCCTGCCAATAGAAAGTATAATCCTGGATTAAAATATCCCGGGATCGCCATGATCAGGCTCAAAGCGCTGATCAATGGAACAATCAGTACAATGTTCCGCTTCAGCGGAATCGCTTTCTCCAGTGCGATCAATGTGGTCAGGAACCCACCCACCATGATCGCACCATGATGCACAGACAACGAAGTACCCGGAAAATTCCATCCCGCACGAATCCATCCCGCCCACAGCCCCACCAATAGGTTTATGACTGCCAATATCATGAAGGGAATACGGAAATATGCCATGGGAATTATTTGTAAATCAGCGATGGGTAATTCCATACCTCAGCACACCAACACTTAAACACATCAACACCTAAACACGCCCTCTCAAAAATCCTTCCTCACAAACTTCCTCATCGCCAGCATCAACGGCACCATGGTCCAGACCACCAAAAAGAGAAATGAATACATGATGCCCAGGCTGCTGCCGAAAAAATCCTGGTAGAAAGCGCCCGTGTAGCCCATCAGCGCCGACAAATCCAATTTCAACAAAATGATGATGCGGGCAAGGTCGATCGGGTTCAATGAAACCAGCATCAACGTCACTTTTTCGAGCGGGTAATCACTGAAGCTGTAAATGACATAGAGGATCAACCCGTCATAAATCAACGTGAAATAAAACCAGAACAACAGCGTGACGCCAATGGCCTTCGCCTTGTCACGCGTGGAGACCGAGGCACCGAAGGCCAGCGCGACAAACACAAACGTAAGCGACAACCCGGCCAAAATCAAATACAGCGTACTGCCAGTAAAGTTGATCAGCAACATGGGAAGTGCCACGCCGATCAGAAAGGCAAGCGACAGGGCAAGCGAAATCGCAAGGAACTCTGCGAAAAAAATAGTCTTGCGGTTCACCGGCTGGGCCAACAGCAATTCAATGAACTCATACGAATTAAAGAAATGAATCGTCGTGAAAATGATGCTCACCAGCGGCACCACCAGCAATATAATATTCAACAAACTCAATGTCGCCTTACCCGGATCGCTGTCCAGGCTAAACATGCTCAACGTGACCACCAGCAAAAACAAGGTGTACAGCATCACAAACCGGTTGCGGAGGATGTCGTACATCACATATTTGGCGATCTTGATCATGCCGTTAAAGTTTCGCTCAGGTTTCGCTTCATGATGGTGGCAATGGCACGACCCAGCTTCACTTCGCCCGTTTCTTCTTTCAACAAATCCAGGGAATCATTAAACAGAATTTTTCCTTCCTCAAGGTAAACAACATGCGACGACAACTCATCGAGGTCACTCATGATGTGGGACGTGATCAGGAACAGCCGGTCCTTGTTTTTCTCTGACAGTATTTTTTCTTTCAGGGTCTCCACCGCGATGGGATCCAGTCCGGCCGTGGGCTCATCGAGGATCAATATTTCCGGGTTGAATAAAAATGCCAATGCCGCGCTCACCTTCTGGCGTGTACCGCCGGAGAGCGTATGCAGTCGCTTGTCTTTCATCTGATCCAGTTTGAATTCCCTGATCAACGATTCATCCAGGGTGGAAACATCCTTTCGCACATCGCGGATCATATCAAAAAGCTGTCCGATTTTCATCTGGTCAGGGTAGCGGCCTATCTGCGGCATGTATCCGATCAGGTGTCGGTAGTGCCAGTCGTTAAAGATAGACTTATCATTTACTTTAATCTCTCCGCTGTCCGCCAGCACCATGCCCAGGATGCATTTGATCAAAGTGGTCTTTCCCGATCCATTGGGACCAATCATCGCATAGGATTTGCCAGCGTTGAAATCAAGGCTTACCGATTTCAACACCTCCAGCCGGCCAAAACGTTTTTTCAGATCAGAAACTTTAATCACAGGAGAAATTGAAAATTAAGAATTACGAATTTAAAACAGTAATCGGTGATCGGCAGACCATAATGAATTCACCGCGCCCCACCGATTACCACTTACCACTTACCTCTTACCTCTTACCCGCCTACGCGAGACGCTTCTGCGGGCAGGCCTCTCACCTTTTACCCCTTACCCGCCTACGCGAGACGCTTCGTCGGGCAAGCCTCTCACTGCTTATCCCCTACCAACCTCATCTTAGGATGCATGTCTACTAAATTCTCCGGGGTGACGGACGGAATAACCTTTTCGGTCCGATCCAGCAGGTATACGAGGAAACTTCGCCACAACATAATGGAAGCCGGCATCTTCTCAACAACCATCGAATATAGACTCACCGGATGAAAAGGCACATCCCCGATATTGTCCTTGTCAAGGTCATAGCCTTCGTATTTATCCCAATAGTTGTAATCAAGGGTATTCAGCACCATGGTGCCATTGGTTGATATATCAAAGGTATTAGATACAAAGGTATTATGCTCAAAAACATTCCCATCGCAATTCGACTGCATCCTGACTGCCCACCCATTTTCTTCAAACACATTCCTTGAAAAGATGGAGCGGTTTGTTCCCTCCAGGTAAAGACCCGCTGTATTTCTTGAAAATAAGTTTTGATCAATGAAGCTGTCGCTGATGTCTTTGAGGAGCACCCCGTATGCCGCCGCCCCCCAGTTGTCCTCAAAATGGTTGCCGATCATTCGCACTCCGTGTGAATACATGACCGCTACGCCTGCACCGTTATCCCGAAATATGTTGTCCCGGTATTCATTGTTCTGTGAAAACATGAAATGAAGTCCGTAACGTAAATTTGCATGACTGATATTCTTCTCCACTAGCGAATTCGTAACAAACTCAAAGTAAACACCATCCCGGTGACCACTTACATCATTATTACGAACTGTAAGGGAATCGCACTTCCAGGCGTGAATGCCATTGCCAGACTCGTTATCAGTCAGCATCCCTGATCGGAGGGTGTTACCCTCTACCAAACAGCCGTTGGAATTCAGCAGATGTATACCAAAAAAAGTATTCTCCAGTTTATTATTCAGCACCCGCAAGCGATCCGATGTCAGCGCATTCACCGCAGAAATATCATCAATGCTACCGATCCCTGTGTTTACGAGCCGCAATCCGATGATGGAGACATCCGGTGCCGATACGCTGAATATCTCAAACTTGTTCTCACCATCAATGACGGGATAACCGACACCAATGATGGTGACGGATTTATTGATTTTCAGGCTGCCTTCCCGATAGTGACCAGGCAGGATGCGTATGGTATCACCATTGGCCGCTTGCTCCAGTGCGGATTTAACCGAATTGAACTTTCCTGTCGATTCTACCACCCAGGTCTTTGATGAAGCAATTGTGGAGACAAGCAACAGTAAGATAAAGATGGCCTGGCCCCTCATTTGAATTCTGTAACTACTTCCCCCCAGGTCAGGTAAATTCCATTCCATTGTGCTTTGAAATCATCCATTGTCGACTTGGTTTCAAATGCTGCCAGTTGCCCGTTCATGGGGCTATTGATGGCGGGGGACTTCACATAAAAGGCATCTTTCGCGGAAACAAGTTTTACAGGATTCGAATAATCAACAACCAACAAGTGCTGATATGTTTCGGTTGGCTCTGTATCTGAATGATAGAAACTGAGAAAGCACCTAAGGTCATCAAATTTGTACACCTTCCCCTTTTGCGTAACCAGTTCGGCACCGAATTTTTTATCCATCAAAGTCATCTTGCAAAAGTCGCAAACGTCTTTGCCATAGGCCAATGGAACGGGCTCAGTGGAGCACGATGCCAACACCCCGCAAATAAAGGCAAGTAGAACTTGAAGATACTTTCCTAGTCGTAGGGACATGAATTATATTTTGGTTATTCTCCTTGCCTTCATGACGCATCGTGTATTAATGTCTCGCTCTCTTCCACTCGAACAGGATTAATCCCATCAACAATAAGCCTGCACCGATGAATATCCATCCACCAATATCCGGGCCTGAGAATGCAGTAAAATTCAATAACACCTTGGACCCAATCAAAGGTGGCTGGTAGGTCATCCCCTCAATTTTAATGGCCGCCTCCGGATTCAGGTTATGGCCATAGTCGTATTCCCATAAGTAAAAATCCACGAGTGCGCCTGCAGCTGCAATCAGAATCAACACAAAGAATGCAATCAGTCCTGCACGCTTGTTCCACACAGCAGTGAATAATCCCGCCACAATAATGAACCCAATGATATACCCCAGGTAATTGAATTCAGGAAACATGCTCACCTCAATAGTCTTCATGCCGATGTAGTGATTCAGGGCACTGATTATTTTCACATCACCCGTGATGGTATTGATCCATATTTTCATCTCCAGCCCGTCGGGATATTGGGGTGCCCACATCAGAATCTGCCAGAGCGGGACAAAGTATGCCGACAAGAGTGCCAAGGCAGAAAAGCCCAATGCAATGCGTGAGTAGGGATGTAGTTTTTTCATTTTTCGGTCTGGAGACTTTAAAAAAAGCGCCCCCTTACGCAAGGCGCTTTACTAAGACACTCAGATTACCTGTAAACTATTTATCCGAATGTATTATTGCTTTGTTTCCTCCGGCTCAATTACCCCGGTTCCAAATTTAAGCGGCACTTTACTGCCTGCCGGAGAAACCCTCACATAGCCTGACATTTCCTGGTGCAGAGCTGAACAGAAATCCGTGCAGTAGAAAGGAATAACACCCACTTCAGTAGGGTTCCATTTCAAAGTCTGTGTTTCCCCTGGCATAATCAGAAGCTCGGCATTGGCGGCGCCACGAATGGCAAATCCGTGAGGAACATCCCAGTCCTGCTCAAGGTTGGTAACATGAAAGTATACTACATCTCCCATGCGGACTCCTTCAATGTTGTCTGGATTCAAGTGTGACCGTATCGCTGTCATATACACATGCACCTCGTTCCCGTTGCGTTCAACCTTGGCCTTTCCTTCTCCTTTGGCTGCATACGGATTGGTATTGTCCTCAATCTTGTAAATCTTCCTGGATTGATCCTTGATCAAACTCGCCGGAATGGATTGTGCATAATGCGGTTCACCCACTGTCGGAAAATCAAGCAGCAGTTGCATTTTGTCTCCTGAAATATCATAGAGCTGGGCTGATTGCGCCAATTCAGGACCGGTGGGCAAATAACGGTCTTTGGTGATTTTGTTATAGGCTACAACATATTTTCCCCAAGGCTTGCGGGTATCCCCACCAGGCACCGACAAGTGACCAATGGAATAGTAAGTGGGTACGCGATCCAGAATCTCTAGGCTGTTCACATTCCACTTCACGATCTCAGAAGTAATAAACATGGAAGTATAGGCATTCCCACGCTCATCGAACTCCGTGTGCAAAGGGCCCAGTCCTGGTTTCTTCACTTCACCATGCAAAGCAGCCTCATATTTAATAACCGGCAGGCCGGCAAACTCACCTTCAAAATCCTTGTTCTCAATGGCCTTGATCATTTTTGTAAATGAGAAGACAGGAATCAAGGCCGCCAATTTCCCACTGCCGACAATGTATTCGCCCGAAGGATCCACATCGCATCCGTGCGGTGATTTGGGGCAAGGAATAAAATACACCACGTCTTTCAATTCGGCAGGATCCAGCGTCATCACCTCAGTCTCCATTTTGGAAGACATGACAGAACTATTTTCATCCAGGGTGTTATGAACATAATTTGCTTTCACTTTTTTACCCTTCCCTTGCGCCAGGTATTGCTCGCACTTCTTCCAATTAACGGCCATGATATAATCCTTGTCTTTTTGCGAGGCGTTTACCTCCAACAGCGTATAGGCCTGTTCGGTATTATAACAGGAAAAGAAGAACCAATCATGAGAGGGGCCCTTGCCTGAATGGCTTAAGTCATAGTTAAATCCGGGGGTCACGAGCTGAAAGGCTATGCTCATTTTTCCAGAGGTGGAATCCACTTTGATAAAACTTATTGATCCTTTGAAATTCTTCTTAAATGAACTGATGGGCACATCACGGTTATCGCCCAAAGGAACGCTAAACCTTGTCCCGGCAACAACATATTCTGTGTTCTCCGTAATAAAAGGTGACGAGTGATTTCCACCGCTGTTGGGAAGCTCGATGATTTCATCCGTGCGGAATGTCTTCAAATTAATCCGCGCCACACGTGGCGTATTGTTGGCGTTGGCAAATGCCCACCTTCCGTCGTGGATGCCATTGGTCTCAGACAACTCGACATGGTGGAGGTCATCCCAGGGAATATAACCCCTTGACGTCTTCAGCATATCCTTCGATTCTTCGCTGTACCCATATCCATTTTCGGGGAACACCGAGAAAACCGGAATGATCTTCAGCAGGCGGCCGGATGGCAAGCCATAGACGCTCATTTGACCATTGAATCCTCCCGATACGAAGTTGTAAAATTCATCATACTTGCCTGGGGCCACATACACACGTGATGCCGCATCACCAACAATGGCACCCTGGGGGCCTTTTGGTTTGCAGCCATAGAAGGTAAAGGCTGATACTATCGCTAGTAGCCCTGCAACCGATTTTAGTAAAGTTTTCATTTCAGTAGAGTTGTTAAGGTTTGTCAAATCATTACGCAGGGGATGATTCCCATTGGCTATTTTTCTCCATCGTTCTTTCTCATAAACTCAAGAATATCCCGTGCATCGCCGATGGATACGTTTTGGTTGGGCATGCGCGTCAGACAGAGTTCCAAAAGCTTTTGCGCGTCTGGGTCTTTGTCAAGCATCACTTCCACGTTGGTGACCATGTTCATGATCCACTCCGGCTTTCTGCGTTGGGTGACACCTTTCCAACCCGGTCCAACAAAGCGTGCATCATCCAACTTGTGACAAGCCGAACATTTCATTTCGAAAATGGCCAGGCCCCGACCGATGCGATCCTGCTCAAGGGGAGTATGCAGGGTCACCGTCTTCACTGCACCAATACCTTTGGTGGGATCGGTAAGCACCGCTTCCGGTCCGGATTTCGATTGATCAGGAGTTTCTTCAACGTTTTTGGGCTTGTCCGGGGCACATGAAAAAATCAGGCTGGCGGCAACAAGAGAATAGAAAATACGGCTCATAGATTGGTTTTTATGGTTGCAAGGTAAAATTCGAAGCAGGCAGGAGTTTATGATTCGAATCATACCAAAGCTATCACTTTTCGGAACAACCCCTTTTCATTCGGCATGATCTGTTGGACTAGAATTGAATCTTATGACCTACAATCCTCAATTTGCCATCTTCTTCCATCTTCTTTACTGTACGAATAACGGTCTCCACGCGCAATCCGCTCATATCCGCCAGTTGTTGCCGGGTGAATGGTACTGTGTAATGATGCTCCGTCCGGATCATGCCATTTTTCTTATTCGTGGAGGAATGGGCCTCTTCCTTCATATATCTTAAAAGGCTCATGATGCGGTGTTCCGGATCATAAAAAGAAATTTCAGAAAGCACCATGGACTTGTACTTCAGCCGCTGGCACAAAACCTCATCTAAATGGAGGTGGATTTCAAAATTTTCACGCAGGAGCTTGAAGAAGTTGTCTTTTGCCAACTTGATAATCACAGTTGGCTCCAAGGCAATGGACGTGCTGGGGTAAGGAAAAGAACAAAATAGAGGTGGCTCTCCAAAACTGTCATCGGTTTTGAAAATACCTTGAATAAATTCCTGTCCATCCGGGCTGTCGGTAATCATCTTGAGTGACCCTTTTAGCACCTGGAAATAATGCAATGCTTCCTCGCCTTCACGAAAAATGACATCATCCTTCTTGAGGGAAATCTCCCTGGACCCATATTTTGCAAGCACCGCCGGACTGATCATGATTCGCAATTTTTTCCTGCATAAACCTAGGATAGGCCTCTTTGTTAAAACATGATTTTCATCATGATTCAATTCGGATTTTGGCAGGTATGCCTCCAACAGGGGATTCCAGAAGGAATTGCTGTCTGCGAGGAAGGATGGCAGGTTTATTTTCTTCATCTGAGCGTTTGGCTTCAAATTGAAGCAACAAATGCGTAATTATTCATGCGTGAGATCATATTCAAAAACTTTAGCCACGGATTACCCGGATTACCACAGATTAATCCATCCGTGCAATCCGTGGCTACCTAAAAATCTTAATCACCGGGTAAAACAGAAATACAGAAACGACCTCACCTATAACCTCTTCCATCTCTTCTCAATGAAAAAAGTTTAGCCACAGATTACACAGATTTGCACACATAAATGCATCTGTGGTTATCTGTGTAATCTGTGGCTACCTTTAGAATCTTAATCACTGTGAAAAACTGACTAAAGAAGCTGAATCTACTTTCCTTCCTTCTTCTTCTTCTCCTCAAACAACATCCTCACCGATGGACCATCCATATCGTCATACTGCCCACTCTTCAGACTCCAGATGAATGCACCCAGAAACAGAATGGCAATGGTGAGGGAGATGCCGATGAGGAGAACGATGACAATCATGGAATGTAGTTAAAAATCATTTCGATAACGTACGCTTCGCCACCCAATTCACTGCGATGGTGCTGAACCCCACTACGCTAATGCTGCTGATGGGCATCAGGATGGCTGCCACCAGCGGAGTCAAATGCCCCGTAACCGCGAAACTCAGGGCAACGATGTTATAAAAGAATGAGATCCCAAAAGCAATTTTTAATATGGTGGTGGCCGATTTGCCCAAGCTCAGAAACCGGTCCAACTGTGCAAGTTTCCCTCCCATGAGGATCCCGTCACAGGCTGGTGTAAATACTCCCGTGTCGTCAGTGACCGCTACACCCACATCGCTTTGCTTTAAAGCTCCTGAGTCGTTGAGGCCATCGCCGATCATCATGATCTTGTGGCCCGTGCGCTGGAGTTTGGAAATGTAGTCAAGCTTATCGTGCGGACTCTGATCAAAAAACAGCTGAACGTGTGAAGGGAAAATGGTCTTCATGCGTTCCCTGTCACTGTCGTGGTCACCGGACAATAAGGCAAGACATTTTTCTTTCAGTCGCCCCACCAGCCCTTTAATCTCGGGCCTCAGGGAAGTCTCAATACGAAAATAGCCTCTCACCTGCCCATTGACAGACACAAATACTTTCGCATTCAGGTCCGTGATCGCACCGGCAAACTCCGTGAAGTCAGCCGAACCAACTTTCACAAAGCTGTTACCAAATTTTCCTTCGATGCCTTTGCCTGTCCGTTCTTTGAATTCGACGACCGGCAATGATGAAACATGAGAAAGGGTTTTTGTAATCAAATTGCTTAAAGGGTGTGTCGAAGAAGCAGTCAGTGTCTTGACCCAGGATAGCTCCTGATCCTTTAGCTCACCCATGAACGTCACTTCAGCGGCACCGTGTGTGATGGTGCCGGTCTTGTCAAATACAACAGATTGAATTCCCGCCAGGCGTTCGATCACATCGGCATTCTTCAGGTAGAATCCATTCCGGCCAAAGACCCGCAGCATGTTTCCATAGGTGAACGGCGCTGCCAACGCCAACGCACAAGGGCAAGCGACCATCAGCACGGCCGTCAGCACAAGCCACATCTGTGATGGATCGTAGAAGTACCAGACAACAGCCGTAACAACCGCCACTCCCATCACAGCCCAGGTAAATTGCCGGGCGGCATTGTCAATGATTTTCTTGTAATTACTTTCTTCCGGCTTTTGAAATATGTGGTTGTTCCACAGACTGGTTAAATGACTTTGCGATGTGGTCTTCGTTACAGCAAGTTCCACAGGCTGACCCATCAAACGCCCACCGGCATAGACGACATCACCCTTCTTCACCGGAACAGGTTTGGATTCGCCTGTGACAAAACTGTAATCGATGTAGGCCTCCGGTGATAACAGGACGCTGTCCGCCGGGACGATCTCGAGGTTTCTGGTTTTGATCTGATCACCCACCTGCAAGTCGTGTACGACCACGGGAGCCCAGTCCATACCCGCCCACCGCATCACAGCCAGCGGAAAATAAGATTTGTAGTCGCGATCGAAGGCCAGGCTCTCGTAGGTCTTGCTTTGGAACCACCGTCCGATCAGCAGGAAGAATACCAATCCCACCAAAGAATCCATGTAGCCCGGTCCCGTGTGCGTAAGAATGTCGTACGCGCTCCGAAAGAACAAAGCCAGCAGCCCCGCGGCAATCGGAACGTCGATGTTGATTTGTCTTTGTGAAAAAGTCTTCCAGCCATTGATAAAGTAATCCCGCGCGCTGTAGAGCATGACGGGAATCGCCAATAGCAGATTCAGGTAAGAAAAAACCATTCGCAAAGTTAGATCGGAATCATTCACACCCAGGTATTCTGGAAAACTGAGCATCATGATGTTACCGAAAACAAATCCTGCCACGGCTATTTTTGTGATCAGGTCTTTGCTGGAGGGAGCCGTCCTTTTTTTCTCGCCCTCCAGGTTGATTTGGGGTACGTAGCCAAGTGACGCCAGCAATTGTGCCAGCTGTCCGGGGGTGAGTATTTCCGGATTGAAATCGATGCGCACCATTTTTCCGGAAAAATTCACTTCCGAGGCAATGACACCTTTCTTTATTCGCTGAAGATTCTCCAGGAGCCAGATGCAGGAAATACAATGGATGGCAGGAACATAAAACCATATACGGCCAAAGGAAGGTGAATCAAACTCCATTGCCTTTTTCCGAACCGAGGGTGCATCCAGATAAGCATACGAATCATGACTTACATGCCGCAGGGTGATCCCCGGCTTTTCATCAAAAGAATAATATTCGCAGAGATTATTTTCGTTCAGGATCTCAAAGACGGTCTTACACCCGTAGCAACAAAAATTCTTGTCATCAGTCGAAAAGACTTCATCGGTGCATGGCTCACCGCAATGGTAACAGGTGAGCTTTGTTTCGACGGTTGCTTCCACTTCCACCATGTCTGTACGTTCTTTGGTTTATTTGATCAAGGGGTTCGTTTGGTAC
>JAYVEZ010000217.1:0-3635 GCA_043773645.1 Cytophagales bacterium | reverse complement strand
CTACTTTTTGTCAGACCAAAAAAAAGAACTAAGTAAAATTCACCTTCAGGTAGAAGAAGATGGTACTTTCTTGGTCAACGGTGAATTGCGTGGAAAGTTTTGATGTCTTGTCTACTGAAGATGTAGACTACTGATATCCCGACTGCATTTTCTCTCAGTGAATTTTTGACTTTCTTTGAGTCCTGCTGCAAGGGCTGGTAACTTACTCGCCTTGTTTTCGTAAATGACTCTCTATGAGGAAAACGTGTTTGATTATTATTTCCCTTCTCGTTGTTCAAATTACCTGGGCACAGAGCCGGCAACCCGATGCGGCTTCAATTCAACTGAAGCTGAAAAAGCTCAACGTGCTGGCTTCGATGCTCTATGTCGCCGCCCATCCTGATGATGAAAATACCCGGGCCATTACCTTCATGGCGAACGATCGTCTTGCAGCAGCAGCCTACCTTTCAATGACTCGCGGAGACGGAGGCCAAAACCTGATTGGACCAGAAATACGTGACCAGCTTGGCCTTATCAGAACCCAGGAATTACTCGCAGCCCGGCGTTTGGATGGCGGCGTACAATTTTTCACACGAGCCAACGACTTTGGCTTTTCAAAGAACGCCGCCGAAACATTCACCCTATGGGGAAAAGAGGAAATTTTGTCCGATGTTGTCAGAATCATGCGTCAATTTAAGCCGGATATTATTCTCACCCGCTTTCCACCTGATGAACGTGCCGGACATGGTCAACACACAGCCTCAGCGGTACTTGCGCAGGAAGCCTTTGATCTCACCAACCGTGCCGACTACCTTCCGGAACAAGTCAAGGAATTTGGGACGTGGCAAGCAAAGAGGCTTTACACCAATACAGGGCGTTGGTGGAACCAAACCATCAATGAAAATACTCCGGGTGTTGTCAGTGTAAATATGGGCACTTACAATACGCTCTTGGGAAAGTCATATTCAGAAATCGCTGCAGAAAGTCGTTCACAGCATAAGAGCCAGGGATTTGGATCTGCCGGAAGGCGGGGGGACTCACAAGAATTCTTCGAGTATGCCAAAGGGGAGAAGGCCAACAAGGATTTATTTGACGGGATCAACACCACGTGGACCCGTGTTAAGGGTGGAGAAAAAGTTCAGCCCTTTGTGGATAAGGTGGTGAAAGAATTTAATCCGGAAGTTCCGTCTGCGTCCATACCGATGCTGCTTCAGGTTCGCAAACAAATCCAAAGCTTGTCTCCCTCGGTATGGAAGGACAGAAAGCTTCAGGAAGTGAATGAACTGATTCAAGACTGCGCCGGACTTTTCTTTGAAGTGATATGTGACCAGCCATGGATTGCACCGGGCGAGTCGATGACAAATTCATTTGAGTTTGTCAATCGCTCGCCTTCCCCGATGGTATTGGTTGAAATCAAAAGTCCATTGCTTGGAATTGACTCCGTATTGCGGTCTGATCTTATGTTCAATAAACTTTATAGCTTCAAAACAAAAAAGAACCTGGCATCTTCCAGCACCTATTCTGATCCCTATTGGCTTAGACAGGAGCATTCACAAGGCTTGTTTAAAGTACCTGACAATTCCTTTATAGGAAGACCCGAGAACGGACCTGCGGTGATGATCGATTTTGTCATTGAAATCAATGGGGAAAAGATTGACCTCGCCACGCCGTTGATTTATAAATGGACAGACCCGGTAAAAGGTGAATTATTCCGGCCTTTTGAAATCGTACCTCCCGTCTTTGTCAATTTATCACAACAGGTTTTTGTGTTTAACGACATGGAGCCCAGAACGGTGGGTGTGCTGGTCAAGTCTGCATCGGGAAGTAGATTTACCAGCACAATCAAGTTGAATATTCCAGCGGGGTGGAAGTCGGAGCCCGCATCATCTGTTATTGAACTGACACGTCGGGGTGAGGAGAAGAAATTGGAATTCAAAATCTATCCAACGGCCGGAGAGGGTACATTCACCTTGCGTGCGGTAGCCGACGTCAATGGCAAGACTTACTCTTCGGCAATCCGTACCATTGCATACGATCACATTCCATTTCAGACCCTTTTGCCTGAATCCAAAGCCAATATCGTTCGGATGGACATCAAGCATGAAGGGCATCTGATAGGGTATATTCCTGGTGCCGGCGATGGAATCCCCGACGCCTTACGCAACATTGGATATGAAGTCTGGGAAATGAAAGATGAGGAAGTGACCCCTGCCAACCTGCAGAAGTTGGATGCTGTGGTCCTGGGCGTGCGGGCCTTAAATACCAATGAACGCATGCGTCACTATATCGGCGAATTGATGGAGTATGTTAAAAATGGTGGAACGATGGTGGTTCAATACAATACCAATTCTGATCTGGAAGTTGATACCTTCTCTCCGTACCCATTGAAAATTTCAAGGGACCGTGTCACGGAAGAAAACAGTGAAGTGAGAATCTTAAAGCCGGATCACCCAGCCTTGAACTATCCCAACAAGATCAAAGCGGAAGACTTCAATGGATGGATCCAGGAGCGCGGCCTGTACTTTCCAGACAAATGGGATTCCAATTATGAGGCATTGCTATCGATGAATGACACAGGCGAAACAGCCAAAGATGGAAGTCTTCTGATCGCCAAATATGGGAACGGCTATTATATTTATACAGGCCTCTCTTTTTTCCGTGAATTGCCGGAAGGTGTTTCAGGCGCTTACAAATTATTTGCAAACCTGGCCTCAATGGGAAAATCTGCGAAGCCCCAAAGCCAAAAGGTAAAGGCATTGAAATAATGGAATCCTCCGACAACGAAAATCCCCCTGCATTCCAACGATGGAGTAGTTGGTATTGGATTGTGATCATCGTCATGGTTGTTCAGCTCCTCATTTACTCGATAATCACCTACTCCTTTTCATGAACGCAGTAGATTGGATTGTCCTTTTTGGAACCCTTATCCTGATTGTGTTATACGGCGCCTGGAAAACGCGTGGTGTGAAGAACATGCAAGGCTATCTGTTGGGCAACAAGAGTCTGCCCTGGTGGACAGTTGGTCTTTCCATCATGGCCACCCAGGCGAGTGCAATTACTTTCCTATCCACTACTGGCCAGGCGTATGAAGACGGCATGCGTTTTCTTCAGTTTTATTTCGGGCTGCCCCTGGCCATGATCATCCTTTCAGTTACTGCCGTTCCACTGTATCATAGGCTCAAGGTATTCACAGCGTATGAATATTTGGAGACCCGATTTGATCTCAAAACCCGAACGCTCGCAGCATGTTATTTTCTCATCCTGCGTGGCATATCGGTGGGGATCACTTTGTATGCGCCTTCCTTAATCCTTTCCACCATCCTGGGATGGAATCTTAATCTGACCACGATGACCATTGGGGTACTTGTCATGTTGTACACGGTGAGCGGTGGCACCAAGGCGGTGAGCATTACCCAGAAATATCAACTCACCATCATCATGTCTGGAATGATCACCGCAGGCCTCATTGCTTTTTCAATGCTTCCCGAAGGCATTTCATTTGGAAATACGTTTCAATTGGCAGGGGAGATGGGCAAATTGAATCTCATCAATTTTTCTTTTAACCTGTCGGACCGGTATAATATCTGGTCCGGTCTCATTGGTGGACTGTTTTTGTTCTTGTCGTACTTCGGAGCAGACCAATCTCAGGTAGGCCG
>JAYVEZ010000216.1:0-5793 GCA_043773645.1 Cytophagales bacterium | reverse complement strand
AGAAGGGGCCCGCCCAATAAGTGCGCGAAAATGATGTAATGTGCCAGGGCCACACCCGTATAGCGCATGTTAATCCCCTCGACGCTCATTTTCAGGGACTCGAGGTTTGAAGCAAACACAGCCCCCTTGTAGGTGATAAAAATTCCGAGGGCAATGCGGAACAAGTCCAACCAACCGGGGCGATGTGTATTTCCCCAGTCTTCAATTTTGGTTACGAGATTCATAGAAGCAGGGTTAGGTGTGCTACAAAGTTTACGAAATCATTTACCAAAAGGCAACTGTTGGCGGAAGGCGAGGGGCGTCTTACCCGTAATTTTCTTGAATATCCTGTTAAAATTGGAAATATTGGAGAATCCGGTTTGATAACAGACTTGTTGGACACTGGTATCCTTCCGAATGAGCAATTGGCAAGCGTGACTGATTCTCACCTCATGCAGGAAATTGACATAGGTCTTTCTGGTATGAAGTTTAAAGTAACGGCAAAAAGCTTCCACAGAGAGATTGGCATGTTGGGCTACTTCGGTAATATAGATTTTTCGGTGACTCTCTTTGAATGTGAATTCCACAATGGCATTCATTCTCCGTTCTTCACTCATTTGCAGATGCCCGGATTGGAGCGAAAGTCTTCGTTTGTGCGGCGTGTCAGCAAGCAATGCAAGGAGTGAAAAAAAAGAAACCATTCTCTCCAGGCCTTTTGACTTGGGGAGTTTCCTTATGATGCCGATGGCGTAATCGCTGGCCGGCGTATCTATTTGAAACCCCTGCTGTCCATTGGCGACAAATTCCCGCAAGGCCCTTAGCTCATTGGACACCCATAATTCTTTGCCAAAATACTTTTCACTGAAATACAGTGATATGCTGCTTGCCCTCAGTCCAGTATCTTTCTGATAGTAGATTTGATCGCAACGAAAAACATGGGGCTGACCACTCCCCAGCACATAAACTTCCCCTGGCTTAAAGCGTCCTACATAGTCACCTGCAATCAGTGTCCCTTCACCTGATTCAATCAACATGATCTGGATTTCGGGATGTTGGTGTAACTGGTCGTAAAAGTGAGGAACCTCGTCTACCTGCACGCGCACCACTTCGTGTTCGGTTTGCGGAACATTAAACGCTACTACCCTTTTTGACACTATTTTAGCCATATGTAAGTAATATGGGTTTAAAAATAGTCAAAATAGTATCATCAATGACTATTTTATGCCGATTCGCAGACCGCCGGGCTGTTTACCTTTGAAAAAAAAATCTTATGTGGACAGGTGTTTTTCCCGCGCTTACAACCAAGTTCAACGCAAATGATTCGCTGGACCTCAAACTATTTGAAAAGAACCTCCAGGCGCAACTCGCCGCAGGTGTTGATGGGGTCATTCTGGGTGGCTCACTTGGAGAAGCCAGCGTGCTGAGCAATGACGAAAAGTTTGAGCTCGTAAAATTCACGATAGAAAAAGTGACTGGCAAGGTGCCCGTGATCTTGAACATCGCCGAAGGCAGCACAAAAGAGGCGGTGAACCTTGCCGTGGCAGCAGAGAAATTAGGTGCCAAAGGCTTGATGCTGCTGCCACCCATGCGCTACAAGTCGGATCACCGGGAAACGGTAGCATACTTCAAAGCCGTTGCCAAGGCCACGCCCCTCCCGATCATGATCTACAACAATCCGGTAGACTATAAAATTGAAGTGACCCTCGATATGTTTGCTGAATTGGTGGAAGTTCCCACCATCCAGGCGGTGAAGGAGTCAACGCGCGATGTGAGCAATGTAACTCGTATGTTTAATCGCTTTGGCGAACGGTTTAAGATACTATGCGGAGTTGATCCTTTGGCCATGGAAGAGCTGTTGATGGGAGCCCATGGGTGGGTAGCCGGACTTGTCTGTGCATTCCCCGCAGAGACCGTAGCCATTTACCGGTTAATCAAAGCGGGCCGCACAGCCGAAGCGCTCACCATCTACCGTTGGTTTCTACCCATTCTGGAGCTGGATATTCATGCTAAACTTGTTCAGTATATCAAACTGGCTGAAGTGGAAACCGGCATCGGATCTGAAAATGTCCGCGCACCCCGCCTGCCATTGGTTGGAGAGGAAAGGGAGCGGGTACTCAAAATCATCCGCGATGGCATAGCCGCTCGTCCTAAACTCCCCGATTACAAAAAACTTTGAGCTCGCTACTCGACGTTGAGCATTTAAACTTCTATCATCCAACGTTATGAATGAAATGCATGTCAACCTACAACAAAAGTTCAGTAAGTTTTCTGAGTACTGGCATCCTTACATTGTTGGTGAATTGAATGATAATTACGTCAAGATTGCCAAGCTGAAGGGAGAATTGGTTTGGCATAAACATGATGATGAGGACGAACTGTTTGTCGTGTTGGAAGGAACATTGATGATGGATTTCAGGGATAAGAGGGTTGCCACAAAGCCCGGCGAGATACTGATTGTGCCAAAAGGTGTAGAGCATCGGCCCTGGACCAACAATGAGGAGGTGAGGATAATGTTGGTGGAACCAAAGTCAACCAAACATACCGGTGATCTTATCGTTGAGCAGACGGTGACGGACCAGGAGTGGATTTAGGAATCTAACCAGAGGACCATTTTATGTTTAAAGAAATTACTGTGGAGGAAATTGATTCGGTATTGAAAAATAGCCACGAAGCTTTTTTGAAATATCGTCAGACGTCAGGCACTTCAAAAGCTGCATTTTTGGAGGCCATCGCCGTGGGGATCGAGGCACTTGGAAGTGAGTTGCTGCAGCAGGCAATGGAGGAGACCAATTTACCTGAAGCAAGATTGGCAGGAGAGCGGGGCAGAACATGCAATCAACTGCGTCAGTTTGCTGCCTTGGTAAAGGAAGGATCCTGGGTTGATGCAAGAATTGACACGGCCATTCCCGATCGGACACCCTTGCCCAAGCCTGATCTTAGAAAGATGATGGTGCCACTTGGTCCTGTGGTTGTATTTGGGGCAAGTAATTTTCCCCTCGCTTACAGTACAGCAGGCGTGGATACGGCATCGGCTTTGGCTGCCGGATGTCCTGTTGTTTTGAAAGCCCATCCGGCTCATCCCAAAACTTCTGAATTGGTCGCTGGTGCAATTGAAAGGGCAGCGGTAAAGACTGGCATGCCAACAAATGTCTTTCAACATGTTCACGTATCTTCTTTTGATGGGGGTAAGGCATTGGTTCAGCATCCCTGTACGAAGGCAGTCGGGTTTACGGGCTCGTTCTCCGGCGGCAAGGCACTTTATGATTATGCTACCCAACGCCCGGATCCCATACCCGTATTCGCGGAGATGGGAAGTATCAACCCGGTATTCATTCTGCCCGGGGCTTTAAAGGTCCGAAGCGAGAAAGTGGCGGATATGTATGCGGCGTCTATTACCCAAAGCGTTGGTCAGTTTTGCACAAACCCTGGCCTGATGCTGGCCCTGAGCAGTCCTGATCTGAAGCAGTTCACATCGCAGTTAAGTGAAAGACTTGAAAAGATTGCACCAGGTACGATGCTTCATCCAGGCATTGCAGCCAACTATAAAAAAAATAGAGAAAAAGCACTCGCCCAAAAGGGAATTACGCTGGCGGCAGAGTCCCAAGATCAGCCCAAGGAAAATCAGGCGATTTCAACATTGACTACTGTCAACGCATCAGACTTTTTAGGCAATCCTACGTTGGTGGAAGAAGTGTTTGGTCCATACTCATTGCTCGTAATGGCCAAAAACCTCGATGAGTTAAAGGCGTCGCTGGAAAAAATACCCGGACAGCTTACCGCGACCATCATGGGTGAAGCGGATGAATTAATTGAGTACGCGGAGTTTATCCAGCTTGTGATGGAAAAAGTAGGAAGGGTGATTATCAACGGAGTCCCCACCGGTGTGGAGGTTTGTCCTTCCATGCACCACGGCGGTCCGTTTCCAGCCACAACAGATTCGCGATTTACCTCAGTGGGAACTGATGCGATCAAGAGATTTGTGCGCCCGGTTTCCTTTCAAAACTTCCCGGACACTTTGCTTCCCGCAGAGCTGAAGCAGGGTAATCCACTGGAAATTTGGAGATTATTTAACAATGAACTTTCAAGGTAAAAACAGGTCAGAGGGATGTATTGAAAGTTTCTTTCGTCCTGCCTACTCCCTACTGCTTACAGCATACTTATGTTTTGTAGATAATTCTAACTAGCGCCTGCCATGCCAAGTAAAACATTTTTTTGTATTGATGCCCACACGTGTGGTAACCCCGTCCGCCTTGTGGCAGGGGGTGGACCTTTGCTGGAAGGGAAGAACATGAGCGAAAAACGTCAGCATTTTCTTCTTGAATACGATTGGATACGCAAAGGGCTCATGTTTGAACCCCGTGGACATGATATGATGAGCGGAAGTATTTTGTATCCACCGTCTGATCCGGCCAATGATATTGGCGTATTGTTCATCGAGACAAGTGGTTGCCTGCCCATGTGCGGCCATGGCACCATTGGCACAGTCACCATTGCCATTGAGCACGGTTTGGTCATTCCGAAGAAAGCTGGATTTCTGAATCTCGAAACCCCTGCCGGTTTGGTCAAAGTGGAATATAAACAAGAAGGTAAAAAGGTAAAGTCCGTCAAGATCCGCAATGTAAAGGCCTACCTGGCGGCGGAAGGAATTACGGCCACATGCCCTGACCTTGGTGAACTTACATTGGATGTTTCCTACGGGGGAAATTTTTATGCAATCGTTGACCCCCAACCCAAGTTTCCGGGACTCGAAAACTTTACCGCAGATCAGTTGATCAGTTGGAGCCGTGAACTGAGAAAAGACATCAACAAGAGGTATCAGTTTGTTCATCCGGAGAATCCGACGATCAATGGTTGTAGCCACATCCTGTGGGCAGGCAAAGTAATTGATCCAACCTCGACGGCAAGAAACGCTGTCTTTTATGGTGATAAAGCGATTGATCGTTCCCCATGCGGGACTGGCACCTCAGCGCGCCTTGCCCAATGGTTTTCTAAAGGGAAACTCAAACCCGGTCAGGATTTTATCCACGAAAGTATCATCGGATCAAAGTTCATTGGAAGAATTGAAGAGGTGACTGAATTGGCTGGCAAGAAAGCCATTATACCCAGTGTGGAGGGTTGGGCAAAAGTGTATGGGTACAATACGATCACTATTGACCCGGAGGATGATCCATATGCGTATGGGTTTCAGGTAATTTGAGAGAAGTGGTGTTGGCTGTTGGCCCTTAGCCATTGACAGTGAACTGCCAACGGCCAATAGCCAATAGCTAAAAGCCAACAGCTAAAAGGATCTAATAAAGATGAAAAAGATTGGTATAATCGGAGGTGGTATCGTTGGACTGAGCAGCGCTTATTATTTGAGTAAAGCAGGCTTCAAGGTTACCATTTTTGACCAAGGTGACTTGAGTGACGGTTGCTCGTTTGGCAATGCGGGCATGGTTGTGCCCAGTCATATCATTCCATTGGCAGCCCCAGGTATGATTTCCAAGGGTATTCGTTGGATGTTTGATTCCTCGAGTCCATTTTATGTAAAGCCCAGGTTCAGCATGGAACTGGTGAAGTGGGGCTATGAATTCTACCGGCATGCCACAAAAGATCACGTTGAGCACGCTATTCCTGCCCTAAAAGAGCTCAGTACATTCAGTAAAATAATGTATCAACAATGGTCAAAAGAACTTCCATTTGATTTTGGATATCATGAACGCGGGTTGTTGATGCTTTACCAGACGGCTGAATCGGAAAAGGAAGAGATTGAAACTGCCCACATGGCAAATAAAGCAGGTGTGGAAGCAAAGGTTCTTTCCCAGACAGAATTGC
>JAYVEZ010000215.1:0-3925 GCA_043773645.1 Cytophagales bacterium | reverse complement strand
ATGAAAAAGGATGAGCAAGCCCAAACTCCCGAGCGTAAGCCGGTAGCAAGGGTCAATGACAAATTCCTTTTTCAGGACGAACTGGTGGGGATTGTTGATCAGAACTCAACCGCTGAAGACAGTGCAGCCCGTGTCACCTCCTATATAAACAGTTGGATACGAAAGCAGCTGCTCATTGGAGAAGCAATGAAGCGCATCAATATCAATGAAGTGGAGGTTGAGCGCAAAGTACTTGACTACCGCTATAGTCTTATTGGCTACGAGTACCAGAATTATTATATACAACAACACCTCAATGACACCATTTCAGAAAAGGAAATAGAAACTTATTACAAGGCGCATGTTGATAATTTTATACTGAAACAAAATATCGTGCGGGGCACCTATATCAAGGTCCCCAAAACAGCTCCCCGAACGGGCAAGGTGAAAGAGATGATTTTTTTGAAAAAGGAAAAGGATCAGAACGAACTTAAGTCCTATTGCCTGAGTTTCTCCGTGGCCTATCACCTGAGTGACAGTTCGTGGCTGGAATTTGACAAGCTGGTGGTGAATTCTCCCATGGCAGAGATACCGAACAAGATTCAGTTCCTGAAAACAAATCCTTTTTATGAAACCAACGATGCTGACTTTTTGTATTTCCTCAAGGTGGATGCCTATCGGATTTCTGATAACGTATCACCCCTGGAATTCGTAAAAGAAGACATTCGGAATATTCTCTTAAACAAAAGAAAAGTAGAACTTGCGAGGGCTTTGGAAGATGAAGTGTATGAAAATGCAGTCAAACAGAAGAATTTTGAGATTTTTGATCGGTAGCCTCCTGCTGATTGGGGGATTTTTGCACGGATATGCCCAGGAGACGAAGGGATTTGTGGCCGACAAGATTATAGCCAAAGTAGATAACTATATCATACTCCGATCGGAGTTGGAGGGTGCTTATCAGAATTACCTAACCAATGGCGGGAAGGCCTCGGAAGAATCCAAGTGTGGTCTTTTTAGTCAACTGGTCATCACAAAACTACTGGTAGCCAAAGCCGAGATTGACTCGGTGGTGGTAACTGACCTGGAAGTTGATGGGAACACAGAGCAAAGGATGAACATGATCCTTCAAAACTCTGGAAATTCACCGGAGCAGCTGGAGCGGACTTATGGAAAGACACTCGAGCAAATCAAGGTGGAGCTTCGCGATCAGATCCGGGAGCAAATGCTGGGGAATGAGATGCAACGTAAAATTACCAAGAGCCTGAGCATCACGCCTGCCGAAGTGAAGAGATTTTACAACCAGATTCCTGTTGATACCTTACCATTTTATTCTGCGGATGTGGAAGTCGCTGAAATTGTACGCGTTGCCAAGGTAAGCGAAGAACAGAAGTTCCAGACCAAACGGCGTCTGAGTGAGATCCGCGACAGGATCCTCGCAGGCGAAAACTTCAATGAATTGGCAAAAAAATATTCAGAGGACCCCAGCGCGCAGTACAACAGTGGTGAATATGGTTACGTGGGCCGTGGCGCCATGGTGCCTACCTATGAGGCCATGGCCTTCAAAGTGAAGATCGGAGAAATTTCCCAGCCCTTTGAGTCTCCTTATGGGTTTCATATTCTGCAGCTTCTCGACAGGCGTGGAAACGAATATAACTCCCGTGGTATTTTGATCGCCGCCACACCTTCAAAATTGGATATCATCAGGGCAGAACAGTTTCTGGACAGCCTGCGCAGGAAAATTGTAAAAGACAGCATCAAGTTTGAACAGGCCGCCAAGCAGTTTTCGGATGACCAAAGAACGAAAGGATTTGGAGGCTACTTTACCGATCAGGATGGAGGCACAAAAATTTCAATCAAAGAACTGGATCCCGTGGTGTACTTTACGATCGACAGCATGAAGGAGGGAGGCATCAGCAAACCGATCACTTACCGGACAGATGACGGAAAGGATGCGGTCAGAATCATTCATTTTAAGAGACGAATACCACCCCACCAGGCCAACCTCAAGGAAGACTGGCACCGCATTCAGGCTGCCGCGCTGGCCCAGAAAAAGGATAAGATGCTGGACAAATGGTTTTCCAAAGCACGTCAGGATGTGTTTATCAAGATCGACCCCAATTATAAGAATTGTAAGATCGTCGAATAAAATGCTCGGTTAGGTTTCGTCAGACAGGTAATTTAATATCAGGATGCAAAAATTTTCCAATGATGTAGAAGCCGCCAATGCATTGGCTGAGTCTTACAAAAAGCTCAAGAAAGAAATATCGCGCGTAATCATTGGCCAAGATGATGTAGTACGGCTTGTGCTCACAGGTATTTTCTGCCAGGGTCATTCCTTGCTCGTGGGGGTACCCGGACTTGCCAAAACACTGTTGGTACAAACCATAGCCAACGCACTCGACCTGCAATTCAAGCGCATACAGTTTACACCAGACCTCATGCCATCGGATATTGTCGGTGCAGAGACCATGGACAAGGAACGCAACTTCCATTTTGTGAAAGGACCAGTGTTTGCCAACATCGTATTGGCCGATGAAATCAACCGCACACCGCCGAAGACACAGGCGGCATTGCTGGAGTCCATGCAGGAGTACGCAGTCACCATTGCCGGACAGCGCTATGCATTGCCGAGACCATTTTTTGTATTGGCCACACAAAACCCCATCGAACAGGAAGGTACCTACCCATTGCCAGAAGCGCAGTTGGACAGGTTCATGTTCAACATATTTTTGGACTACCCCACGTATCAGCAAGAGCTTGATATCGTGAAGATGACTACTGCCGACGATATGGCTTCGGTGGACAAGGTATTGTCGGCTGAGGACATTCAGTATTTCCAGCATTTGGTGCGGCGTGTGCCCATTGCTGACAATGTAGTGGAGTTTGCTGTCAAGTTAAGCCACCTTACCCGTCCTGGCCGGAATGGCTCAGCAATCGCCAACGACTACCTCGAATGGGGAGCGGGACCTCGGGCTTCTCAATTCCTGGTGTTGGGAGCCAAGTGCAATGCCTTGCTCAATGGAAAATATTCCCCGGACATAGAAGATATTCTTGCCGTAGCCAATGCTGTGCTGCGTCACCGCATTGTGCTGAACTTCAAAGCAGAAGCCGAAGGCATTACTGTGGAAGGAATCATTGAAAAATTGGTCAAGGGAGTTTAATCCACCTAGTCCTCCTTGAACCTTCTTCTCATGGCCATTGAGAAGCCGACCATGAGCAGTCCGGTGCCAATCCAAAGAACATTGATGTAAGGCTTTTCCATGGCCTTGATAATGACCCAGTCTTTTTGCCTTCCATTGAGACCCAAGGTGAACTCGTTGGTGTCTGGATGAATGTTCAATAGGGTAATTTTTACACCCAATTCCCCCACCTCATAAGCTATCCGGCCCACTTCCTTTTGATCCTTGATGATGAACATGGGTTCTGCAAAATATGTGTCATGCTCACCTTCAACCCTAATTTTGGCTTTTACCGCGACATCGTCATCATCTAAAGTAACACCCTGTATTTCATGGATTCTCTCCACCTTTTCCAGCACAGCGACATAATCATTGACAAAGAACTGCTGTCCGAGTTTAACCCGTACTTCCTCCGCATCGCCCCAGGTTGGTTCTGATTCACGGTTCATGGATGACGATACATGGGTGTAAAGATCGCGGGTAATACCTCTGCTGATGTCTGGCGATGGAAGGATTCCCCCCATGCTGGGATTGTACTGAATCCTGGGGAACAGCGTAGCGGCAACCTTCTCACCTTCGCGTAGCTGGATCTCGTAGAAAGTATTCTCCGGGTAAATTTCGAAAGTATCCTTGGCGCTAAATAATTTTTTGTTTTTAAAGATGATATCCTTGTTGGCTACCACTTTGTAGGGATCATCTGTTGTGTTCACCTCGGTGCGTTTTACAAAACCGGCTTTGTGCCTGGGTTCAAGACGTTCTCCCAGAAA
>JAYVEZ010000214.1:0-15155 GCA_043773645.1 Cytophagales bacterium | reverse complement strand
GAAGGATCGCGGGAGTTCGAAAACCTGATTTGGTCGCGGTTCGTAGAAGATCAAGTTCTATACTCTACGAGCCACCTGCTGAAACAAACTTATATTTCTGAGCGCCCCAAGACCATCGAAGTAGGCGAACAATGTCCTGGACGGATCGGACAGTGGGTGGGCTGGCAGATGGTAAAGAAATATGCAGACACACACCCTGATGTGAAGCTTCCTCAGATTATGGATATGCAGAACGCTTCGCAGTTCTTTAAGGAATCGGGTTATAAGCCACAGATCGTGAAGGTGCCGGGAAAGGAGAAGAGTTAATGAATGGAATCCTCCTTGGTTTTCTCAAAGAAGTCGTCACATGATTCCTTGATGGTGGTGTAAGATGATTTCATTGATTCCTTGACAAGAAGCCTTGGCTCTTTTTCATCCATCAGCCACCAACGTGCCAAGCCAGTAACGGAGTCAACTGGTTCCACCCGAAAAGTATGGTTGGGCGGATCAGAAGAGTTGTCAGTTCCTTCCAGACTGAATGCATTGCGCTCAGAGGCAATCCGATGAATGACATCCATCGATGCAAACTGCCCCCACTCAATAATCAGCGTGTCTGCCTTCCAAGACAGTTTCAAATTGGTTGCCTCGCAAGGCTCAAAAATTACCCACTTTCCGTCCTGATCGGTTAATTGTACCCAACTGGATCGAACATCCGTCTCAGAAAAAGTAGCCGTACTACCTGCGTCTCCTCCTTTTTGAAAGCAACTGCAGGCCAGAAGACATACGGCGATCTGGAATAGGTTCTTCATGATAACTATTTTAAAATTGCTACCTAAATTACCAAAAAGAAGCCCATGAACGTCTCCTCCTTTACCAAACTTTCCCTCATGATGCTCCTCCAGTATTTTATCTGGGGTGCCTGGTATGTAACGATGGGAACTTACATGTCGGAGTTCTTGCAATCAAGTGGTATTCAGATCGGGGCTGCCTACAGTGCGTTGGCCATTGCCACCATGATTTCTCCTTTCTTCATAGGCCTTGTGGCTGACCGTTTCTTTGCCGCTCAACGCATCATGGGTGTGCTGCACCTGGCCGGAGCCGCACTGTTGTACCTCGCTACGACGGTCAGCGACAACACCGCCTTTTACTGGGTGATTCTTTTTTACTCCTTGCTCTATATGCCCACGATTGCCCTGAGCAACAGCATCGCCTTTCACCAGATGACGGATCCCGGGAAACAATTTCCGTGGATTAGGGTGTTTGGAACGTTGGGTTGGATCATCGCGGGACTCATGATCGGATTTCTTTCCATTGAAAAAACTTCTTCGACTTTTTATATGGCAGCCACCGCTTCTGCGGCACTTGGACTCCTCAGCTTTATCTTACCAAGCACACCCCCAAAAGGAAAAGATGCCAATGCGTCCGCCTCCACTGCGTTGGGCACTGATGCATTTGTTTTGTTTAAGGACCGGCCTTATCTGATTTTCTTCATCGCGGCCATTCTCGTCTGTATCCCACTTTCTTTTTACTACGGGTTTGCCAATGTGTTTCTCAATGAGTTGGGAATGGAAAACGCCGCCAGCAAGATGATCCTTGGTCAGGTTTCCGAAGCGGTATTTATCCTGGCGATTCCATTCCTGTTCAACAGCATCGGGGTGAAAAAGATGTTGCTCCTCGGTATGACGGCGTGGATCTTGCGCTACGTTTGCTTCTCGTACGGAGATATCGGTGCCAATCAATGGATGTTGTATGCAGGCATCATCCTTCATGGCATTTGCTATGATTTCTTTTTTGTGACCGGCTACATGTACACAGAAAAGAAAGCGGGTGAAAAAATCAAGAATGCCGCACAAGGACTCTTCACCTTTGCCACTTACGGATTGGGTATGTTTATCGGCACCTGGTTCTCAGGGTTCACAACCGATTTCTATACGGTAGATGGCGTGCACCATTGGCAACAAATCTGGTCTGTTCCGGCTTACATTGCAGTGGCTGTGCTGATCTATTTTGTTTTGTTTTTCAGGGAGAAGAAAGAAATTCAACCAAGTTAAATCGTCCTGATAATAATCGGGATCAACCATTATGAACATTTCCATGCTAGGCTCGGGCTTCATCGGGCGATTTTATGCTGACTCCCTGCAAGGATACCGCAGCAAGGACAAGGTCGTGAGTATCTATTCCCGAACGGAAGAGGGTGCCAGGAAATTTGCGATTGACTATAAAGTTTCGCACACAACCACTTCCATGGAGGAATCCATTTCCCGCGCCGATGTTCAGGTCGTATGCATTGCCTTGCCCAATGACCTTCATGAAGAAGCCGTGATGATTTGTTGCAAGCACAAGAAGGCGGTGATCTGCACCAAGCCGCTCGGGCGGAATGCCGGGGAGGCGATGCGCATGTTGAATGCTGTAGAGAAAGCTGGAATTTTCAATGGCTACCTCGAGGATCTGGTTTATACCCCCAAGTTCATCAAGGCCCACGAAAGTGTCAAAAATGGTGCCCTGGGGCGGATTCTGTGGGCAAAATCACGTGAGACTCACCCCGGTCCGCACAGCGATTGGTTTTGGGACATCAGCAAGGCGGGAGGCGGTGCCATCATTGACCTCGGCTGCCATTGTGTGGAAATCGCACGGTCTTACATCGGCAAAGACATCAAACCCATGGAGGTCATGTGCTGGGCCGATACACAAGTGAAGCCGATCGATGCGGAAGACCATGCGATCGGACTTGTGAAATATGAAAATGGTGCAATCGGCCAGTTTGAAGTGAGTTGGACTTTTCGAGGAGGATTGGACTTGCGCGACGAAGTCATGGGTACGGAAGGCACGATTTGGATCAACAGTTTTTTAAGAACTGGTTTTGAAATGTTCACGTCAGGAAAGGGAGCCGATTATGTCGCTGAAAAAGCAGAGAGCAACACGGGGTGGCTCTTCCCTGTCGGTGATGAATTAAATGAGTTGGGGTATAACCATATGTTTATGGATATGTTCAACTCTATGGAGACGAACGCTGCACCACGCGAAACTTTCTACGATGGCTATGTAGTAAATTCCATTCTTGATGCGGCTTACAAATCTGCCAGGACAAAATTATGGGAACCTGTTAAGCTGGATGTGTGGCGCGGCCGGGTGGGTGTATCAAAAGACAGTCATCTGGTAGAATATGATTCGGAACACTATCTCGTAAAGGAGGAAATGACTCACTACGGCGCAAAGAAAGTGATTCTTAAGAACAAGAAGTCCGGGAAAATTGTGGAGAAAATAGAAAGCTAACGTGTAGCGCAATCGTGACACACCAGAAGAATGACAACCCACGAACAAGAACTTGTCAACACC
Organism: Cytophagales bacterium; assembly: GCA_043773645.1. Taxonomy (GTDB): domain Bacteria; phylum Bacteroidota; class Bacteroidia; order Cytophagales; family Cyclobacteriaceae; genus ELB16-189. Next base: position 11,840 of record JAYVEZ010000214.1, on the reverse strand, counting down.
ATTTGTACTGCCATCCAAACCGGAAAGCAGATAAGAATCTGGTATAAAAACACCACATCAGGCCTTCAGGATTGGCGGATTGTGGAGCCTTATGTGATTGGATCTTTCCCGAGAAAACATATTCAACTTTCTGCTTGGTTCCTGCCAACTTCAGAACAGGAATTGGTGGGCCAAAAAGAAGGTTGGAGAACCTACTTGCTGAAGAATATTTCAGAAGTGCAGACCCTAAATGAAACATTCACCGGACAGCGACGGGATTACGACCCACTCGGAAATGGAATGAAGGATGTTTTTTGCGCTGCCAAGAAGCAACCAATTCCGTTTATGAAAATAGTGTAGCAAAAGATTCACCCAAGAGCTTTCGCGAATACTTTCTTTCGGCGAGGGCCCTCGCCGATCCTTGAAATTTTTGCAAATAAGCCGAGTCTGAAGTAAAGGCTGCAATTTTTTCAACAAAATCCGATGACCGCTCTGGGTCAACGAAGATTCCACAATCATTCTCCTCCAACTCCTTTCTGATCCACCCACCAAAGTTGATGACGATCAGCTTTCCGGCGGCAAGCCCGTCAAAAAATTTATTGGGAGAACCTGTTTGAAGAATGGATACATGCTTGTAGCAAACAAACACGGCATCTGTTATACTTAGAATTTCCTTTGTTCCATCGCGGTTGACGAAATCAACAAAAGAAAGATTTTTCAGGTCAAGTTTTCTAGCCTGCGCTTGAAGGCTTTCCCTCATCGCACCATCGCCGCAAATAATGAAATGAATACTGAGGTTGGTCTTTTGCGAATCGTGGGCACAGGCTAAAAAGTATTCGAGGCCATTGGCAACCCCCAGCGCACCAACATTCGAAACCACAAACTTCCCCCTGACACCAAATTTATCTTCCAGCGAAGGTTTCTTGGTTTCTGGCTTGTAGAAATCACAATCGGCCATATTGGGAATTAAATGAATTCTTTTGCCCGGTACCTTGACTTCGATGGATGATTGAATGGCTGGCGAAAGTGCAACAACAGCATCAGCAGAACGATAGATTGATCTCTCCATGGCGTAAAGCAACTTCTGAAAGAGACCATTTCGTACAAATCCCATATGAATGGGTGCATCCGGCCACAAATCACCAACCTCAAAATAGTACTTCATCCCATGGCGGAATTTAATCCAACGCGCAATAAGTCCTACGGTCAGCGGCACTGAAATCGCGTAACACACATCAAAATCGCGAAACTGACTTGCCCGTTGCGCCGCAAGAATCACAAAAGAGACAAAGGCCCAGGCGCGTGCGTAAAATCTAAATCGGTTATCATAGTTGACAGGCAGATAATGTACCTCAATCCCTTCCAGCATCTCCTTCCGGGCATTCCTGGAGCTGGAAGAAGTGATCATCACCACACGGTGATCCTTGTCCACCAATGCCTTGGCCAGGTAGTATGATCGAATGGCACCACCACTTTGCGGTGTTTTGAAGTGCTGGTGGAGCATCAGAATTTTCACCCTGCAAAGAAAAGAAACCGGCCGATGCTTTTTGAGGATTTTAATTCTGTGTGATCGATATTTTGACTATCCTTTTGAATAGCTTGAACCGAAACCGCAAATCATGAAAAAATTTATAATGTCCCTCGGAGCCATTTTTCTATTGCTCTCGCCGACGGCAGCACAGCAAAAAATCCCCCTCCTGAATGGTCATGACCTCAGTGGTTGGAAGATCCATGGTACCGAAAAGTGGTACGTTGAAGAAAATGAGCTGGTCTGTGAAAGCGGCTCCGACAAAGAATATGGATACTTTGCTACCGAGAAAGAATACAAGGATTTTGAACTGACCTTACAATTTAAGCAAGAGTCCAACGGCAACAGCGGTGTTTTTTTTCATTGCTCGATAGATGGCACCAAAGTCAATGGATGGCAAGCCGAGGTGGCCCCATTGGATCATCACACGGGAGGAATATATGAATCCTACGGCCGTGGCTGGCTCATACAACCCCCACCAGAAAAAGAGAGGGTGTTGAAAGAAGCCAAGTGGAACAACATGAAAGTTCGCGTGAAGGGAAACCAGGTGACCACCTGGCTCAATGGAGTTGAGATGGTGACACTCATCGATGAAAAGATCGGCTCTCGCACAGGTCACATTGCATTGCAAATCCATGACGGTGGCGGTGTGAAAGTCCGCTGGCGAAAAATCTATCTGACCGAACTCTGATTCTAAGCGCGGGCAAACTGTACTTTATAATGGCGGATGGCCCTGCCAATCAGCACACCCCCAATCACCGCCGGCAGAACCCACAACACCCAGTTGAATTGCCCTATTTGTATGTTGACAACAATAAATGCTGTGAATGCAGAGATATAGCTGCCTCCCATGCTGGCAATGTGAGAGTACCACCAATGCATTTTTTCCTTCGGTGGGCGGATAAAACTTCTCACATCCTGGAGAAGAAACGTGGAGCCAATACTGCCGAATGCGATGCCTACGATCCCCATCCCTATCCCATTCGTCAATGCGTAGACACCCCAACCAAGTAAGAACAGTATGAATAAACCAGACAGGATGGTGATCATCCAATCGATCCATGTAGGTTTTTGTCCGATGGCCAGCTTCTTGAGAAAGAGCATTCTGTATCCCCTTACGGTCATATAATAACTGAAGAATGCGACCATCAGCAGGAAGTCGCGTTGATGACCAATGGCCAAAGCAAGCGCGCCTATGAAGACAGCCGTCATGGAGCCAAAGTAGACTTTGCCAAAAGTTCTATGGATCGGACTGCCCTTCTTGGTGAGCATGGCGCCCAGTCCAGTGATGAGTGCTGTGGTGCCGCCTGCGATGTGAAACCACAGCATCCCACGGAGAAATGTTTCCAGTTGATTCATGTCCTAAATATAGCCGGACATAGAGGTGGGTAAAAATAAAAAACAACCGAGTTGGCAAAAATGCCTACTCAGTTGTTGAAATGGTGCGACGACGACTATTGTTTTACTTCCAGGCCGTGGGCATAGCGGAGGATATTCTCTACGGATGCCGCGGAAGGTTCAAGTTGCGCTTTGTCTATATTATTTTTCGTCAGCAGCAACTCCCGGTAGTGCAATTGCAATTCCCGGTCAAAGGACAACACACGGCTAATCTCCTGTGCTTCCTCCTCGGTGGTCTCGTGGTAGATAAACCTGATCAGGTCGTTTTGGGTAAACGTTTTCGTCATAGGCATATTGGGTTTTGGTCATTTTCTTCCTCAAGTTGATGAGCGCATAGCGCATCCTTCCCAGGGCGGTGTTGATGCTGACGCTGGTTTTGTCAGCAATCTCCTGGAAACTCATGTCCATATAATGGCGCATGATCAGTACCTGTTTCTGCTCAGCAGGTAATTCTTTAATAAAATCCCGAAGTCGCGACTGGGTTTCTTGGGCGATTTGAAGGGACTCTGCGGAGTCCTCTGCAAACGCCATGGAATTGAACACTCCGCTGCCGTCTTCCAGCACAATTTCAGGATATCGGCGGCTCCGGCGGAATGAGTCAATGGCCATGTTGTGGGCGATTCGACTCAACCAAGGGAGAAATTTGCCCTCTTCATTGTACCGTCCACCCTTGATGGTATTGACGGCCTTGATAAAGGTTTCCTGGAGCAGGTCTTCTGCCCGGTAACGGTCTTTTACAATCAGGTAAATGGCCGTATAAATGCGCGATTTGTGACGGTGGAGGAGCACTTCGAAAGCCTCTTCGTTACCTTGCTGATAAAGCGACACTAACTGGCTGTCGCTGGATCTTTTGTCTATCATTCTGTCTCACGGTTAGGTAACGTAGAGCTCTATATCGATAGTGTATGGGTTGGTTGGTATTATTTTGAACTGAAAAGGTAGAAATATTCTCCAAAGAGCCAAAAAATTTTGGGAAAAATCTTGTCTGCTATGCTTTTTCTTGTCCTATTTGTCACATATTTTTTGCAGACGTAACCATCCCATGCCTGTCAGTAAGAAGAAAGTGATCAAAAGCCTCGATAGTTTATCGGAGGAATTGAGAGAGTTGCTGAAAATTCAATACCCCATGGGGTATGAGAACAGCATTACGCGTATAAATAACGCAAAGAAGGAGCCAATCTTTGTTTTTCCGCTGGAAACTGAAGAAGCCACTTACCTGGTCAAGCTCCCCGCCACAAAGAATAGCGAAGGAGGCTATGATGTGGAATCCAAGCCCAAAGAAGAAGAGTTCGAGGGGGGTGGAAAAGCCGAAGAGGACGACTTTGCCGGCGCCAACGACGATTTCGACGGAGGTGACTTCGACGAAGAGGGTGAAGGCGATGGCCGAAGCAAAGACCCCAGCTACGAACCGGACTTTGACAATTAACCAAAGAAAGAAATGCAAGTGCCTGAACACCATCTGTAAGGATGGTGTTTTTTATTGAAAACAATACCTGTTTCAATTGCCCAAATTTCCATCCTGGCCTGATTTAATCTGTAACTTCGAACCTTCTTAATGAGTGCGACCTCCTCCACAAACGATTCCTATTTAGACGACCTCGACCCAAAGGAGTATATCCTGATAAAGCGGGCGCGGGTCAATAATCTTAAAAACCTGAGTGTTGCCATTCCCCGCAACAAGTTAGTCGTTGTCACCGGGCTTTCAGGTTCTGGCAAGTCTTCCCTGGCGTTTGACACCCTCTTTGCCGAAGGTCAACGGATGTATGTGGAAAGCCTAAGCTCCTATGCCCGTCAGTTCCTTGGGCGAATGGAGAAGCCGGATGTTGACTACATCCGTGGTGTGTCCCCTGCCATCGCCATCGAACAAAAAGTCAACACCCGCAACCCGCGATCTACGGTGGGCACCACCACAGAAGTTTATGATTATCTGAAACTACTCTTTGCCAGGATTGGCAAAACCCTCTCACCCATCAGTGGCAAGGAAGTGAAACGCGATACGGTGACCGACGTTGTTGACCTCATCAACAAACATCCCGAAGGCACCCGCATCATGATCGCCTGTCCCCTCAAGATTCAAAAAGGACGCAAACTGGAAGACGAATTAAATTTGTTGCTGAGCAAAGGATTTGCCAGAATACTGATCAATGGTGAGGTCCAGTTTATTGAGGAAATGTTAGCATCCACCGCACCTAAGAAACGCAAAGCTAAGTCAGGAGATGAAGTTGAAATTCTCATAGACCGCGCAGCCATCAATGCAAAAGATGAAGACCTTACTTTTCGCATCTCTGATTCCGTTCAGACAGCTTTCTTCGAAGGTCATGGTGACTGTCATGTGTATATCGAAGGAAAAGATAAACTTCACTTCTCAGACCGCTTTGAACTGGATGGAATGACATTCACGGAGCCCTCCGTAAATTTTTTCAGTTTCAACAACCCGTTCGGCGCCTGCCAGACGTGCGAGGGGTTTGGAAAAATCCTCGGCATTGATGAAGACCTTGTCATTCCTGATAAGAGTCTTTCCCTGTATGAGGGTGCCGTCGCCTGCTGGCGTACAGAAACCATGAGTGAATGGCAGAAGCCCTGGTTGAAAGCTGGAATAAAATATGATTTCCCCATTCACCGTGCATACAATGAATTGACGCAAGCCGAACGAGATTTGCTTTGGAATGGAAATAAAGACTTGGAAGGTATCCATGGCTTCTTCAAATACCTCGAATCCAAAATTCATAAGATTCAGTACCGTGTCCTGCTCTCCCGCTATCGCGGCCGAACCACCTGCCCGGATTGCCGGGGTACGAGATTGAGGAAAGATGCTTCCTATGTGAAAATTGGAAACACCTCCATCACAGACCTTGTTCTTTTGCCCATTGAAGAAGCATTGGTTTTTTTCCAGCGCTTGCATGTTGATGCCTATGACAAAAAAGTAGCCGACCGTCTCCTGACAGAGATAAAATACCGGCTCGAGTACATGGAGAAGGTAGGATTGGGATACCTCAATCTGAACCGGTTGACCAACACCCTGTCGGGTGGAGAATTCCAACGCATTAAACTTGCCACCGCGCTGGGCAGTGCCTTGGTGGGATCCATGTATATCCTGGATGAACCGAGCATCGGCCTGCATCCTAAAGACACTGCCCGCATGGTGGAGGTTCTGAAATCACTTCGAGACCTTGGCAATACGGTCATTGTTGTGGAGCACGAAGAGGAAATCATGCGTGCTGCAGATGAGATCATCGACATCGGCCCAGATGCCGGCTCCCATGGAGGTCTGCTTGTATTTCAAGGACCTATTTCTGACATCAACGCTCAGACGGCAACGCATACGGCAGATTATCTCAGTGGAAAAGAAAAAATTGCCGTCCCACTCACCCGAAGAAAATGGAAAGACGCCATTACCATCAGTGGTGCACGTGAAAACAACCTTAAAAATCTGAAAGTTAAATTTCCGCTCGGGGTATTGACGGTGATCACCGGCATCAGCGGGTCTGGTAAGTCCACGCTCGTGAAAAAAATTCTCTATCCTGCTGTGGGACGGATCAATGGATCTGTGGCGGAAAGTCCGGGAAAGTACGACCGCATGGAAGGGGACCTGACCAAAATAACCCAGGTGGAGTACGTCGACCAGAATCCCATTGGAAAATCTTCAAGGTCAAACCCCATCAGTTATGTGAAGGCTTATGATGCCATACGTCAGTTGTACGCCGACCAACCCTTGGGCAAACAGCGGGGCTACAAGCCTTCTCATTTTTCTTTCAACGTTGACGGTGGCCGATGTGAAAACTGTGAAGGAGAAGGTGAAATCAAAGTCGAAATGCAGTTCATGGCCGACATCTTCCTCAAGTGCGAAGTGTGCAATGGCAAGCGTTTCAAACAAGAAGTACTCGAAGTTGAATACAACGGCAAGAACATTTCCGATATCCTCGACATGACCGTAGAAGAGGCACAAGGCTTCTTTGCTGACAAGAAACCCATTCTTGAAAAAATACAGCCGCTGAATCATGTGGGTCTTGGCTATGTGAAGTTGGGGCAATCCTCTAATTCACTCAGTGGAGGAGAAGCGCAAAGGGTGAAGCTAGCCTCCTTCTTAGGCAAGAATTCTCCGGAAGGAAACATTCTGTTCATTTTTGATGAGCCCACCACGGGGTTGCACTTTCATGATATTTCCAAGCTCCTCAAGGCGATCAACGCGCTGGTTGACGAGGGTCACACCGTCATCATCATTGAGCACAACCTTGAAGTGATTAAGTGCGCCGATTGGATTATTGACCTGGGACCGGAAGGCGGGGAAAAAAAGGGTGGCTATATAGTTTTCGAAGGCACGCCGGAGGAAATGGTGAAGAAGGGGAAGGGGTATACGGCGGAGTTTCTGAAGAAGAAAATATCATCCATTAATAGTTAATGATAAATGGTTAATTGTTAATGGAGGCTTTCACTGATTTGAGAATGGCCGTAATCAATTTAATCACTTCAGTAGAGTCCGAATTGATGTTATCAAATTGTTCAGCTGTTAAATAATTGGTTTCCTTCAACAGCTCAAGCCAATAGATGGTTTCATTTATCTCCTTTTGAGCTATCGCCATTTTATGCTTAAAGTCCGCTTTACTTTCTGCATGTTCGGCTTCACGAACCATCGCGCCAACACTGGTTCCACTTCTAAGAAGTTGCCTCGAGAGCACATATTCCTTCTTGGTATTTACCAAGTATTGATATAGCCTGACAACTCTAACACTGAATGCAAAACTCTTATCCTTGACAACATTCTCTCTCATTAACCATTAACCATTGATCCTTAATCATCAAAAATACTTCATCTTATGGTCTGGGTAAACCTTGTTTTCCTGATGAAAATGAATCCTAATCGAGCGTCCTGTATCTAGGCGGGTACCGTCTCACGCAGCGCCCTTCTTAAGATTTTTCCCACATTCGTCTTGGGGAGTTCCTTTAAGAATTCAATGTATTTCGGTCGCTTGTAAGCAGTGAAATTTTCTTTACAGAACTCCTTGAGTTCTGCCTCCGTCAGCGACTCATCCTTCTTCACCACGCAAATCTTCACTGCCTCCCCACAGGTGGGATCTTTCACACCAATGGCCGCCACCTCCATTACTTTGGGATGGGTGGCCACGACGCCTTCAATTTCATTGGGGTACACATTAAAGCCGGAAACCAGGATCATGTCTTTCTTGCGGTCGACGATGCGCATGTAACCATCTTCATCCATGATGGCAACATCCCCCGTTTTAAACCAGCCTCCCGGATGAAATACCGAGGAGTTGTCCTTTTGCCAATAGCCCTTGAAGACCTGCGGGCCTCGTGCACAAAGTTCACCGGCTTCACCGATGGGCAGGGCATTCCCTTCATCATCCATCATTTGAATTTCTGTGCTCGGAATAGGTACGCCAATGCTGCCCATTCTTTCCTTTCCACTTATCTGAAACGTAAGTACCGGTGAGGTCTCGCTCAATCCATAGCCTTCACCAATCGTAATGCCCGTCTTGTCAAACCACCGTTTAAAGACAATTTCCTGCAGGGCCATCCCTCCCGCGTTGCAGCCTTTCATTTCCGAAAAATTGATATCCGAAAAATTGGGATGGTTGAGGAGCGCATTGTAAAGTGTATTCACCCCGATCATGGTATGAAATGGTTTCTTCAGAATTTTTATAAACCCGGCAAAATCACGTGGATTTGTAATCAATAGATTCTTCAGCCCGGTATTGAAAAAAACAAAGCAGGTTGTGAGTGCATAGATGTGGTACAGCGGCAGTGGTATGACAGCGACATCACCAGGCTCAAGCGGACCCTTTTGTAATTTTTTCAAAACAGGCATCACCTGCCAAATATTAGAAAGCACATTGCCATGGGTCAGTTCAGCCCCTTTGGATAGGCCTGTGGTACCACCGGTGTACTGCAGAAAAGCTGTGTCTTCCTTCTTTCTGGCGACGGTTTTGAAATCCTTCTTACTTCCACGTGAAAGGGCATCTGAAAATGGAATGGCTGAGGGCAGTTGATACGCCGGCACCATCTTCTTCACTTTCTTCACCATGAAATTGACGATGTGCTTCTTCAATCCCCCCATCAAATCGCCTACTTCAGTTATAATAACCGTTTTGATGGAAGTCTGCTCAATGATCTTTTCAAGATTGTGTGCAAAGTTTGCCAGGATAACGATGGTGATGGCACCGCTGTCCTTAAACTGGTGTTGCATTTCACGCGGAGTGTATAATGGATTTGTATTGACCAGAATAAGTCCTGCTTTCAATGCTCCCAACATGGCTACCGGGAATTGAAGTATGTTAGGCATCTGGATGGCAATCCGGTCGCCGGGTTTCATCTGGCAATCGTTTTGAAGAAAAGAAGCAAAGTGTGTAGCCAACACATTGAGTTCTGCATAACTGATGGTCTTGTCCATGTTCTCCAGGGCCGGGATATCTGCAAATCTCCGGCAGGCATCTTCACACATATCCGCCAATGAATCAAATGGCACATCGGAAATTTCAGCAGGCATAAAATCAGGATAGTGTTGGAGCCAGGGGCGTGAATTCATGATTCAATCGTTTGTTTGAAACGAAATTAAGCTATTTTCCCTTCCTCAAATCAATTTTTCGCCACTTGTTTAAGGGTTGTTATGTTTGAAAATTTCAAAACTTTTCCCGCAGATCGCACAAATTTTCGCAGATTCAATCACAGAATTGGCTCAAAGACAATCACTCCGAAAGAATAACTTTAAGATGTCCGGTAAAGTAAATTGTAGACCACACGAATTTGAAATACCTTTTGATACCAAAACCCGATTGTATGAAACAACCACTACCTCTTTTGGCCCTGGTAACCTTACTGGCTGTTCAGTGCACTCCACCTGCAGAAAAAAAAGCAGAGGGCCTCAAGTTCACCATTTCATTTACACAGGAAATGAGCGACCAGGCTCAGGACGGACGGCTCATGTTACTCTTGGCCAACAATGACAAAGTCGAGCCAAGGAACCAAATCAACTTCGGTCTGGATACGCAGCTTGCATTTGGGATCGATGTAGAGGGCATGAAACCAGAACAAGAAATAATCGTTGATGCCTCTGCCTTTGGCTTCCCTGCGAAGAGTATCAAAAATATTCCAGCAGGCGACTATTTTGTTCAGGCACTGATCAATCGATACGAAGCCTTCCATCTCAAGAGCGGAAAAACCGTGAAGCTACCGCCTGATCAGGGTGAAGGACAGCAGTGGAACAGCAAGCCCGGAAATTTTTACAACCGTCCTTTCAAGGTGACCATTGACCCTACCAAAAGTGCGGTCATCAAAATTGTGATGGATCAGAAGATTCCACCCATCAAAGAACCTGAAGACTCGAAGTATGTCAAGCACATAAAGATTGAAAGCAAAATGTTAACTGAGTTCTGGGGCAAACCCACCTTCATCGGCGCGCATGTGCTTCTGCCCGAAGGATTCGAAACTCATCCCAACACCCATTATCCGCTGATGATCTATCATGGACATTTTCCATCAGACTTTGGAGGCTTCAGCACCGAACCCCCGGATGCCAATATGGATACTACCGATTTTACCGAACGCTTCGGAATTTATGGATATAAGAAATTTCAAAGGCAGGAGGCCTATAATTTCTATAAACAATGGATCAGCAAAAACTTTCCTCGCTTCATCGTCATCGAAATCCAACATGCCAATCCCTACTACGACGACTCATACGCCGTAAATTCTGCCAACCTCGGCCCTTACGGCGATGCCATCATGTTTGAGCTTCTACCGGAGATAGAAAAAAAATACCGCGGGATTGGCCAAGGGTGGGCCCGCTTCACCTATGGTGGATCTACAGGTGGCTGGGAGGCACTGGCCGTTCAGATGTTTTACCCTGACGAATTCAATGGATGTTTTGCGGCATGTCCCGATCCGATTGATTTTCGTTCCTTCTGCCTGGTCGATATCTACAAAGACAAGAACGCTTTCTGGTACGAAAGCAACTTCAAGAAACTGGCCCGTCCCTCCCATCGCAACTATTTAGGCCAGATACAGTCAAGCATGGAAGAAAATAACCACTATGAACTTGTACTCGGTACGCACAGTCGCTCCGGCCAGCAGTGGGATATCTGGGAAGCTGTATATTCTCCTCAGGGAGAAGATGGCTATCCAAAAAGAATATTCAACAAGGAGACAGGAGAAATCGACAAAAGCGTGGCCGATTACTGGAAAGAAAACTATGACCTCCGGTACATTCTGGAGAGGGATTGGAAAACATTGGGTCCAAAGCTTGCTGGCAAAATTCACATCTATTGTGGCGACATGGACAACTACTACCTCAACAACGCAGTGTACCAGATGGAGAATTTCCTGAAGACAACAAAGACACCATTCTACAAAGGGGAAGTAGACTATGGTGATCGTGCAGAACATTGCTGGAATGGCGATCATGATAATCCAAACTATATTTCAAGGCTTCGTTACAACACAATGTATCTGCCCCGGATTTTGAAACGAATACAAGAAAGCGCGCCCAAGGGAGCCGACACAAGGAGTTGGAGATATTGATCAAGTAACCATCACTCTTTGCGTACTTTGCAAAGCCTTAACGCTTTGCGTCAAGGTTTCAGAAGCAAACGTTCATCAATGACCAACACCAATAATCTGTTGATAATCGGCGCAGGCCCAATAGGTCTTGCCTGCGCCATCGAAGCCAAGAAAGCAGGGCTATCCTATGTCATTGTGGAAAAAGGATGTCTTGTTAATTCCATTTATCACTATCCTTCCAACATGACCTTCTTCTCTACATCCGAATTGCTGGAGATCGGAGGTGTGCCCTTCATTTCCCACAATCCCAAGCCCAACCGCCTGGAGGCGCTTGAGTATTATCGAAGGGTCTGCACTTCCTGGGATCTGAGCGTAAATTTTTATGAAGAGGTCAAATCGGTAAAGAAGGCAAACAATAGTTTTG